>JACPMV010000020.1 GCA_016185845.1 Candidatus Woesearchaeota archaeon
TCTGTTTTTATCCTTGGCCTTTGCCTGTCAAATGCGGAATAAGCCCATTTTGTTGAAATCCTGAAGCCGGGATTTATCAGGACAATGTTTATGCTGAATGACTTTTTTATTCTTTTTATCTTGTCGCCTATGCCTTCGACCAATGCCGCATTTTCCCCTATAAAGAAAGGGACGTCTGAGCCAAGATGCATTGCCAGCTCGATAAGCTGCTTTTCTTTCAGCTTCAGCCCCCAGAGCTTGTTTAAATTAAGTATGGTTGTGGCTGCATTGCTGGAGCCTCCGCCCAATCCTGACTGCAAAGGTATGTTTTTCTCCAGGTATATCTTAGCTCCCTGCTTCACCTTGTATTTCTTTTTCAGGAGCAAAGCCGCCTTATAAGCAAGGTTCTCTTCTGAAGACAGCTCTGGATGAGTTGACTCAACCATTATCTTATCTTCGTGCAGCGGCTCAATGGTTATGTTGTCATTAAGCTCTATCCTCTGCATCACAGACTGCAGGTTATGGTAGCCTGAGCCCAGCTTCCTGCCTATCTTGAGGAATAGGTTGATTTTCGCGTATGAGGGAGTAGCCATGGGATATTGGTAGAACTAATGGTATATTAATATTGCTGAATTTAAGGCACAGAAATAGATTGACTGTCCTGTAAAGGATTGGCAGCTGTCAGTTCTCTAACTACACTTTCAAGGGAGGGGAAATCACTTACAACAAGAATTTCTGCTGTTGGACTGGTGGCTTTAATAGTTTCTGCTATTGATTTTTCAGGCATTCTCTCAGGATCTATAACAACAAACCTAGTAACGCCGTCACGAGTCATATTTAGAATTGTATTTGCCCAATTTACCAGATTAAATCCCTGTTCATAAGTCTCTGTCATGAATCCGTCAGCATTCAAAATAATATTTCCCGTTGTATTCGCATATACCGGAACTGTTGAATCAGTATAAGGTATTGAATCTATTCTTGGTTTTATTCTGTCAATGGCCGGCTTTACATGCACAGTATGAAATGGCCCCTCGATTTTTCCGATTCTATGCGGAAATATTCCTTCATCTTTTTTACTTTTCAAGTATTCTAAAGCCCTATTAAGGTTGCTTTCCAATCCTCCAATAACTACCATGCCGGGTGCATTATGAATTGCAACATAGACCTCATTTTGAGTTAGATGCTCCAAGTGCCTGTCAAAATCTTGTGTACCATAGAATATTGCTGCCATGCCGCCACTGGCTTCTTGTTGAGAAAATTGATGAAGTTGCTCCCCCCCTTCCAAGGCTATGCTCAAAGCATCCTCAAATCCTATAGCTCCGGCAGCTGCAAATGCATTTAATTGGCCTAAACTATGGCCTGCCATTGCCTGGAATTCCAGTGGAACACCAAGCTCTGAGCATTTTTCAACAAGCAAACTGTAAAGGACGTTATTTGTAGTATACAAAGCTGCATGTGCAAGCAGAGTATTTCTGTTTGCCTCGGCGGTGGCGGTTCTCTTCGGATCAAAACAAAAGCTTAATGCGTCAGAATAGAGTGTTCCTCGGATTTGTCTTTCTGCATATCCATAAACCTCCCTTGCCAACTGAAAATTATTGCTAAGATCAATTCCCATGCCGGCATATTGCGCAGGCTGGCCCCTAAAAATCAATGCAGTTTTTGTCATAACCAAAATAAGAAATCCAGCTCTGCTTTTAAATTTAATTATTGAATGATCACAACAGCAAAGCACTGCATCCCTTCGCCTTTCCCAAAAGAAGTCAATTTATCTCCGGAAGTGTAGGTAATTCCTATCTTTTCTTCTTCTAATCCAAGCAGCCCCGATAATGAATTCTTTATTTTATCAGTATGCTGCTCCAGTTTCGGCCTTGCAGCCTCTATTGAAACACTTATATTGCCTATTCTGAAGGATTTTTCATCCAGTTTCCTTAAAATAATTTTCAGGTACTCTTTGCTGTCCGTTATTCCCCTCCTGCACATCGGGCCTGCGTAATAGTCAAGCGACCTGCCGCCTATTGCAGAGCTTAGGGCATTGAATAAGGCGTGCAATATCACATCTCCATCAGAATCTGCCTCCAGTCCTTTTTCATTTGGGATTATGTATCCCCCTAAAACCAGCTTTTTGCTTTTATTTCCTGAAAATTGGTGGCTGTCCTGGCCAAAGCCGATTCTAAAATTTGAAACGCCGTGTCTTTTCATTAAGATTCCTTCCGCAATTGCCAAGTCATCCTTTGTAGTGATTTTTATATTTTCATATGAGCATTGAACAATTTTTGCACTCTTTCCAAGTGATTCTATTGCAGAAACATCATCCGTGACTTTCAATTTATTTTTTTTAATATTTTTGAAGCCTTCCATGAATAAGCCGTATTTTACCGCCTGCGGAGTCTGCATCTGGTAAACATTTTTTCTGCCTATTGTTTTTTCAATAAAATCATTTTTTATTTTCTTGATTGTGTCTTTCAGCGGAAAACAGCAGGCAGCAGCGCCAAATTTCTTGGCGGAACTAATGCATTCGGCTATCTCGTTTTCCCTGACTAAAGGGTTGCTCCCATTGTGAACAATGACCACATCATCATTTTTTGCATTGCTTATGGACATTAAGCCGTTATAAACGGAATCCTGCCTTTCCTTTCCGCCTTCAACAATATTTTTTATTTTATTGAATCCGTATTGTTTTTTTATTTCGTTTATTTTACTGAAGTAATTTTTTTGCGCCACGATTATTATTTCATTTATTTCACTGCAATCCTGAAAGGTGTTTAATGCGTAATAAACTATAGGCTTCCCCAATATTGGAAGAAAAACCTTGTTGATATTTTCGCCCATGCGCTTTCCGCTGCCTGCTGCCACTATGATTGCAAAGTTCATTTTTAGAAATCAGCTTTTTATCGTCATCTCTTCTTCAATTATCCTGTTAGTTTCGTCTTTTGTTTTTCTGTCAATATCCAGAATATCATTTAAGGTTGGATTTTTTATTATTTTATGCTCATCCATCATTCTTCTTATTAGCCTTTGAATGTCCAAAAATCTTATCTTATTGCCGAGAAATGCCCGGACGGCAGCTTCATTTGAGGCATTCATGACGGCAGGCAATGTTCCCCCTGTTTTTCCCGCTTCATAAGCATATTTAAGGCACGGGAATCTTTCAAAATCAGGCTCTTTAAATTCAAGATTGCTTATTTCAGCCAGATTTAATGATTTTGAGCTGCCTTGGAATCTTTTTGGATAAGACAGGGAATATTGTATCGGTATTTTCATGTCCGGCAGTCCCAGCTGCGCAATAACAGACCTGTCATGGAATTCAACAAGGGAATGAATTATGCTTTGGGGATGTATCACTATTCTTATTTTTTCATATGGGATATTGTAAAGCCAGTGAGCCTCTATCACTTCAAATCCCTTGTTCATCAAAGTAGCTGAGTCTATTGTTATTTTATCTCCCATGCTCCAAGTTGGATGGTTCAAGGCATCCTGCACACTAACTTTTTCAAGCTGCTCCTTTGAAAAATTCCTGAACGGGCCGCCTGAGCAGGTGATTGTTATTTTTTCTATTTCATTTATGTTTTCTCCGTTAAGGCACTGAAAGATTGCGCTGTGCTCTGAATCAATAGGCATCAGATTTACATTATTTTTCTTGACTTCTTCCATTATCACAGAGCCTGCTGCCACAAGAGTCTCTTTATTGGCCAATGCAATGTTTTTTTTGCTTCTTATTGCGTGATATGTCGGCTCTATGCCAACAGATCCGACTAAAGAATTCACAACAGTGTCGCATTCGCTTAATGATGCAATCTTATTCAGCCCGTCAATCCCGGAATATACCTGGCAGCTTGAGAAATTAAGCAAATCATCGACTTTGCTTTTGTCCATTATGGCTACTGCCTTTGGCCTGAATTCCTTTATCTGCTTTAACAGCAAATCAGAATTTTTATTCGAGGTTAATCCTGCAACTTTGAATTCATTCGGGAACTGCCTGACTATGTCCAATGCCTGAGTGCCGATGCTGCCTGTTGAGCCTAAGATACTGAGATATTTCATTTTTATTCGTCCTTTATAAAATCATAAATTTCCTGTTGTTTTGCTGAATTTAGTGAAACGTGAATTTCTCCTGTCGATTGTTTGGTTGTTATAAATTGCATTGCAACCAATTCTCTGACTGATTCATCTGTAATTTTTTCTCCTCTGAGATGTTTTGGTATGGCTTTCTTTAAATTAGTCAATTCCGTATGCCTTCCACCCCAGATGTTAAGATTAACCAGCTTTCTTAAAAACCTTTTCATAATGAATTCTTTATCCATTGATATAGCAACTCTAAATTGATTTATAAGATTTTACTCCAAATATGGAACGTATGTGTTCCAAAATAGAAACATTTAAATAGTAGTGTTGGCGGCAGCAGAACTATGGAAACAATATTTAGCAAGGCAATTGGAAACCATCCTAAAATCAAGGTTTTGGAATTCTTGATAGAAGGCAGGGAATTGGACTATTCTGTCTCTGATATTGCAGAAGGCGCCGGAATCGGAAGGACTACATTATTCAGAATATGGAATGATTTTGTTGAATTAGGAATTGTCAAGCCTACAAGAGTCATAGGGAATGCAAAATTATACAAGCTGAACCTTGAGAACGCTTTTGCCAGGAAAATGGCTGAGCTGTTCGATACTTTGGTTATAGAGCCGCTGAATAAGAGGAAGAAAGTTGTTGTTAAGAATTGAGATTATAGAAATAGTTCAAAAATCGATTTTTATTATATAAAAATATGAGTTTATTTGTATTTGGTAAGTAGTCTATCTAAGTATTTAAAGAATTCATTAAGTGCTTCATAATTTTCGACAACAATTTCTGTTGGCAAATGATTTGTATAGTGTCCAATATTTCTAACATCTCTAAAAGAAAGATGGATATCATCAATTTTGATTTCATTTATTTTAGCTTTTGAATAAAAAACTACACTGCTTTTTCTAGTAACACAGGAAATTATCATCCCTTTTTGATTATAAAATCCTATATAGTGCTTCATAGGTGAACATTGCAAAGTGTGGGATTCTGTATAATCTAACAATTCATTTAAGATTCCTTTTACATTATCTGTCTTATTTTCTGTGTGATATTCTATAGAGTACTCTTCTGCTTCTTTGATTTGTTCTTCTTTTTCATTTTTATATTTCTCACTATCAGCAAATAATATTACTCCCTCTTTTTGATTAGCAAATTTAGAAATTTCTATTTTTCTAATTTTTACTTTTATAGCTTTTTCAATTTGGGATAAACCTATACTTAATTCTGGATTTATTTTATCTATGACTAGGAGTATTTGTAAGTCTTCCATGGAATTTTCAAGTAAATGGTGGACTTCTTGTTTTGTATCTGTCTGTAATTTTTCAAAAAGGGTTTTATCTTTTTTAATTTCATTATAAAAATAATCCCTAATAGATTTTAATTCTTCTTTATCAGCACTCTGAATAAATGAAATAAAATCTCCCAGTTGTGGTAAAATGTGTGTATTAATTGGATGTGATATTAATTCAAATTCTGTGATGTAGAGTGAGGGGGTGGTTGGATTTTCCCATGCCAATAAAAACCCATCACTTATAGAATGTTTAAAATTTTTGAAATTTTTTGATTTAAATTGTTTTTCTACTAATAATAGGTAAGATTTATCTGAAATAATTTTTTTATAATTTTTAGAAAATAAGTTAACGATATCGTCTTCAACTTTAAATTCTTCTTTAACGAATTTATCATTTTCTATTAAGATAGCATTTTCCATATTTAATCCCCATTCGCAATCTCATTAATCTCCTTCAAAAGAACTTCTTTTATTTCCGAGTCGTTTATTCTTTTCACAATCTGGCCGTTCTTGTAAAGGACGTGGCTTCCCGGCGCGCCTACAATTCCCAGGTCTGCTTTCCTGCTTTCTCCGGGCCCGTTGACCGCGCAGCCCATGACTGCGACATGGATGGGCTTCTTGATTTTCTCAGTTTCGTTTTCAAGCTCTTCAACAATTTTTATCACATCTATGTGGGTTCTTGCGCATGTCGGGCAGCTTGTAATCTGAACTCCGTCATTTCTCAATCCCAAAGAGCGCAAAATCAGTTTTCCTACTTTCACTTCCTCTTTTGGATCTTCTGACAATGAAACCCTTATTGTGTCGCCTATGCCTTCTGACAGAAGCATTCCCATGCCCATGGATGATTTTATTGCTCCTGGAATCTTGGAGCCTGCTTCTGTGACGCCAAGGTGCAGGGGATAATCTGTTTTTTCAGCAAACAGCCTGTATGCCTTTATCATTCTAGGAACATCAGAAGCCTTCAATGAAACAATTGTGTCATAGAAATCCAGGTCTTCCAAAATTTTCACATGGCGCATTGCGCTTTCGACCATTGCTTCAGGAGCATAGCCGTATTTTTCATACAAATCCCTTTCCAAAGAGCCAAGATTAACTCCAATCCTCATCGGCACCTGCATGTCCCTGCATGCTTTCACAACCTGCTGTACTTTATCGGTATTGCCTATGTTGCCGGGGTTTATTCTCAGCTTGTCAACATATTTCACAGCTTCCAAAGCAATCCTGTAGTCAAAATGAATGTCAACTACCAATGGAATTGAAATATTTTCTTTTATTTCCTTTAATGCCTTTGCAGCGTCCATTGTCGGGGCAGAAACCCTTATAATATCGCAGCCGATTTCCTCCAATCCGTGAATTTGTTCTACAGTGGATTTAACATCAGTTGTATCTGTAGTTGTCATTGACTGGATTGGGATAGGTGCATCTCCCCCAATGAACAGCTTTCCGACTTTTACTTTCCTGGATTTTCTTCTTTGGATGGTGTTTTGAGACATTTTAATTGATTTATTGGTTTGATTTTTGCATTTTCATGCTCTCTGTTTGACTTTCTTCTTGCGCTGAACAATAGGCGCACGAACATTAACGGCTAAAAATTTCAATAAACTAATTTAAAAAAATAAAAAATAATTTACTTGCCAATAATCTCCTGCATCGCTTTTTTTATCCCTTCCCTGTCAATCCCAATCAGTTTTTTCTGGATGTCCGGCTTGCCGTGCTCTATGAACTCATCAGGAACTCCTATCCTTTTGACATTTGCCCTGATTCCGCTGTCTTCAAGCAATTCCAAAACTGCAGAGCCAAAGCCGCCGTTTATTGTCCCTTCTTCAAGGGTTATTATATTCTTTATTTTTTTGGCATGCTCTAAAATCAATTGACTGTCTATCGGCTTTGCAAATCTTGCATTTATTATTGTAGCATTGATTTTTAATTCGTCAGCTGCCTGCATGGCATCGTATAGCATAGGCCCGATGCCTAAGATCAGCAAATCATTTCCTTCCCTGAGCACCTCGCCTTTTCCGACTTCAAGCTTCTTGAATTCAGGATCAAGCAGGATTCCGATTCCGGCTCCCCTGGGAAATCTGACGCTTGAGGGCCCGTTTATGAAAGTCGCGGTGTACAGCATGTGCTGCAGCTCATTCTCGTCTTTTGGCACCATTATTGTAATGTTGGGAATTGCCCTCAGATAAGCAATGTCAAATGGGCCATTGTGGGTAGGCCCGTCATCCCCGACCAATCCTGCCCTGTCCAAAGCAAAAATAACCGGCAGATTCTGCAGGCATACATCGTGTATAATCTGGTCATAGGCGCGCTGCAGGAATGTGGAATAGATTGCGCAGACAGGCCTCATGCCATTGATAGCCAGGCCGCCTGCAAACGTGACAGCATGCTGCTCCGCTATGCCAACATCAATTGTCCTTTCAGGAAAATGCTTCTCGAATTTATTCAATCCTGTCCCGGATTTCATTGCGGCTGTTATCGCTATTATTTTTTCGTTATCTTCTGCAATCCTTATCAGGGCGTTTGCAAATGAGTCTGTCCAGCTTATGTTTGTGGTTGTGACATATTTCTGCCCATTTATGGGGTCAAATTTCGGCATTCCATGGAATTTCTCCATGTCTTTTTCCGCAAAAGGATAGCCTTTGCCCTTCTCTGTTTTGATATGGAGGATTACGGGGCCTTTCAATTCTTTTATATTCTGCAGCGCAGGAATCAGTTCGTCAAGATTATGGCCGTCAATCGGGCCAAAGTACTGGAATCCGAGAGATTCAAAAAAGATTCCCTCGCTGTATAAATTTCTTAACCTTTCCTGCGCCTTGAAGACCTTGTCCAATTCCTCTTCGCCTATGCCGGGGATCCTCTGCAACAGCCCTTTTGTGGTTTTTCTTAATCTGAAATAACCTGACTTTAGCACGATTTTATTTAGGTAGTTCGACAGCGCGCCTACATTTGGAGAGATGGACATCCTGTTGTCGTTCAGTATGATAAGCATATCTGTCTTGGAAGCGCCCAGATTGTTCAGGCCTTCAAATGCCAAGCCTGCTGTCAAAGCGCCGTCTCCGACAATTGCAACAACCTTGCTGTCCTCTTTTTGGTAGTCCCTTGCCTTGGCTATGCCAAAAGCTGCCGAGATTGCAGTTGAAGCGTGCCCTGCCCCAAACACATCATACTCTGATTCTTTTATATTGCAGAAGCCGCAGACACCCTGATATTGCCTTAAAGTTTGGAAGCTGTCCCTCCTTCCCGTGATTAGTTTATGGGGATAGCATTGGTGCCCTGTGTCAAAAACAATCCTGTCTTTCGGAGCATCAAAGACATAATGGACTGCCAATGTCAATTCTACTGCACCCAATGGTCCGCCTAAATGCCCGCCGTTTTTTGAGACAATCTCAATAATCTTGTCCCTTATTTCATTGGACAGCTGGCCAAGCTGAAGCCTGTCCAGTTTTTTCAAGTCTTTCGGAGAATCTATAGTATTGAGAAGGTTATATTTCTCTATATTATCCTGAGTTTGTTCCACTGACACACCCCTTGTTCTATGAAGTTTTCCAGATGTTTATAAAGATTTTGGAAAAGAAGTTTAATATACTAAAAACTATCTGCAATGCCTTATGATTAGGAAAATAAAGGGGAAATACGTTGTCTTGTCTGAAAAAACAGGCAGGAAATTCGGGACATGTCAAAAACCACCAGTAAAAGACTAGTAGCATATCGCAAATGTGATTCGTGGTTTTTGAGCATGCTCGAAAATATACCATATGTGGTAGCAACATTGGAATTATGTCCATCAGTCATAGACTGAGGGTATATTTTCGACATATAAAAACAAAAAGGAAGCGGTAAAACGGCTGCAGCAGATTGAGTTCTTCAAGCATCTAAAGGGAAGGTCCAGCTTAAAGAGAAGATTGAGGAAGAAATCACTTATAAAATCACTTATAAAAAAGTGAGTTTATGCCAAAATATTGCAAAGGTAGTTAAACTTGACAGTATAATAGTGCATTATGATGACAAAAAAGCCAGTATTAAAGCGAGTGCCTAAAAAGCCGGTTTTCAAGAAATTATGCTCAAGATGCGGCAAGTACTCTTTCATCAAGTCTTCATGGTCATTATGCACCCCCTGCTGGGAGAAATCAACAGGAAGGAAAGCAAGGAAGGAAGAGTAGGGTTGTTATTTTTGAAAATTTCCCTATACTAAATTTTTAAATGCAGACGTATTACTCTATCTATGATTGGCGGATCACAAATAAAATTTGTGGATTTCAAGTATTCCTCAGCCATCATTCCAAGTCCGTATTTGATAAGGCTGGGGTTTTTGACATGGTCTCGTTGAATGAAAGATTAATTTAAATATAACAATTTAAATATAGATAATGTAATATATATATTTTAGACTAAAATTTTATCACTGAACAAAAGCAAAAACTATATAAATAAGTATACACTTTTGTAAGTAGAAAAGTATGAAAGTGTACTTTTCGTTATAAAAAGCTGTTTGCCAAAGATGAAGATATTGACTTTTTTTCTGAATCAGATTTGGGCTAAATATATTTCCAATATAGATATAAAATAGATAATATATAATTAATTTATACACAATGAGCGAAAAAAAACCCGAAATCAGTTTCAAACTAGGAAGAATAGAAAATTTGGATGATAATGATAGAACCAAAGTAGATGAGTTACCAAAAGAAATGGCAGAGGGTCTATTCATTAAAGAGTATAGCCCCAATTCATTTGTTAAAGTGAAAAGATTTTTACCAGCTAATAATTTGTATACTGCTCAAGTTAAGAAAGAATTAAACGAGAATGGTCGTCAAATTCTAAAAAAACACATTGACAAAAATCTTGAATTTTAATTTTTTAAAATGGTTTATGATGTTGATTCTAATGAAATAGAACAAATTACAAAAAATGTTCATAAAGCCAAAACGCAAATTTTTATTCCTTGTTTGAAAACTTTTGAAGATTTTTTAGTTAATAAAAACGAGTTTTCTGATTCTGCGGAAGTTTTTTTTGAATATTCTGCATTGCATAAATCAAAGGGAGTAGAACTCAAACAAAGAAAAGACCCAGTTAGGGTATTTAGAACGTACCCGATACAAAATGTTCTGCACGAATCGGCGATTGAAGATTGGGAAACCAATAAATCCGTAGCTTTATCAAGAACTGTTCATTTAGTATTTGCAGGAACAGAACCTCCATTATTCCCGTCAATTATGCCTCCTCAATTGTCCGTATTTGAAAAAGCACTTGTTTTGAAAGAGGAATGTGGTGAAACAGCAGAAGTAACCATCATTTCAAATGATGAAAGAATAGACTCTATAAAGGATAAAGCTGAAAAAGAAAGCAAACGGGAGTTCACAGAACAAGATTTTAAGATAACTAATACAAATGATTGGCTTATGGGAGTTTATAATAAAAAAGACCCGGAAGTTATGAGTATATTCTTTTCTTTATTGGAATTAAAAAAGCAGATGAAAGTTGGTAAAGTTCTATTCACAATGAAGTAATACTATTCCAGCTATTAAAGTTTCAGTTAGCAGCCTAATAAGATAGCAAAGGATATAAGGGCTGAAAAAGAGGAGTTTGAAAGGGCTTTAAGCCAAAATTAATTTAGAATTCTGAACCGGCACTTCAATTTCTTTTATATCTACCTTCTTTATTATTGGCTCTGCATCTTTCAGGCAAAGCTCTATCACTTCTTTAACTCTTTTCATAAGCTCTTTTTGGCTTTTAGCCTGTGTGTGACAGCCTTGAAGTTCCGGCACATCAGCTACATAATAGCCATCTTCGCCTTTTTCGACCAATACTTTAAACTTCATCACTCTTAATTTCGCTTTTTTAGGCATATTATTCTTAAATGACGGATGAAAATATAAATGCTTCTATAGAATATTCCTTGTACACCCACTGGACGATTTTTTCGGCTTTGCGTAATAACTATTCCTGAAAGCAATTTTGCACAATAATTCTTTATTTTTCACAAAAAATATTTAAAGTACCTACGAATTATGTTAAAATTGGGAGGTGGTTTATTGTCATGCAAAGTTATGATAGCCAGTCACTGGAAGAAAAATATACAATTGAAAGCACATTTAGGGAGTTATTTCTAGCAAAGAAACCTTCAAGTAGGAGGATACGAAAGCTGGAAAAATGCCTCAAGGAATGTAATGGGGATTTAACTACACAAATAAATAAGCTACTCTTTTCTGAAGGTGGTCCAAAAAACATAAAAAAACTGCATCAGCAGGTTAATTCAAAATATGGTGCCAAAATCTTCATTTTGACTGATGGTGAGAAGAATCTTACAAATTTGAGCAAGGAGGCTGAAATCAACACCAAGAATCCAATACCTGAAGTAAAGAGATGTTCAGACAGTTTCAAATCCTTGGGTCTTTTTGTGATTTCTGACTATAGCACTGGTCCAGAAATAATATATGATAAAATTGATGATTTTTCGGAAGTAATAGAACTTATAGAGAGGGTGTGTGCTATAAGGCTAAAAACTATTGCCAAGACGATTGCTGAGAAAACAATTAGCAAAGGAGTTCTGAAGAAATATAAATAAATTATTTATAAATAAAACCCTATGTATAACCTATCTAAATCCTAGATATAACCTACTTACGACGTTAATAACTAAACTTTCTTATAGAATGAGTACTTATGTAAATATGTACAAGAATGCTTACGTGAGGAAGCTGCTCATGTTTGAAGCCCAGGTTCGAACTGGACGCCAGATAGGATTGGTTGCACTGTTTATGCAAATGCTTTCCGATGACCTGGTTTCTCTTTTTATACACTAAATGATAGGTCAAAAATCCTAATCAATCCACCCCAACTAGATTAGATAAGTATAACTTATATTTAATATTTGTCAATTGAATATACAAATGTCTATACTTGAAATTGCACAGTAACATTTAAAAAGCCCCTAATATTCCATACTCCTATTACCCGCTAACTTTACTGCTTCGGCAGGAGGGCGATTTGCGTGGAATGTTTGGTTTCACGCCCGCGTTTTGACATGGAAAAGCAGGAACTACAATCAGCATTGCAGAAAGCAAAGGATGCTTCTGAGAAGAGGAACTTCAGCCAGACTTTCGACCTGATCATAAACCTGAAAGGGCTGGACATGAAGAAGCCGGAGCATAACATAGACACTTTCATCACGCTGCCGCATTCAAGGGGGAAAAAAGTCAAGGTATGCGCTTTGGTCAGCGCGGAGCTGATTGAGCAGGCCAAGACAACATGCGATTTTGCGATAATCTCTGATAATTTTGAGAAATACAAGGAAAAGAAGGAACTGAAGAAGCTGGCAAACGGCTATGATTTCTTTATTGCGCAGGCAAACATAATGCCGAAAGTTGCTACTATATTTGGTCGGGTATTCGGGCCGAGGGGGAAGATGCCGAACCCTAAATCAGGAGGGGTAGTGCCTCCGAATGCAAACCTCAAGCCGCTGTACGAGAAGCTGCAAAAGACAATAAGAGTGACAAACAAAACATCGCCCGTGATACAATCAGCAATCGGAACAGAAGAAATGAAGCTTGACGATGTCACTGAAAACGGAATGACCGTGTATGATGCAATAATCCATGCTTTGCCTAATGAGAAGCACAATATCAAGAATATTTATGTCAAGCTGACAATGAGCAAGCCGGTCAAGCTGGGCGAGAAGCTGGAAATCGTAAAGGAATCTAAATAAAATGGAACAAATATCAAAATCTAGTGAGCTGCCATCACATATCCCTGCCCATGTTGCGGAATACAAGAAGGAAATTGTAAGTGATCTTGTTAGCCTGATGACCGATTACCCAATCATCGGAGTTGTGAACATGGAGAACCTTCCGGCTCCGCAGCTCCAGAAGATGAGGGCGCAGCTTAGGGGAAATTTCTACATAACCATGACAAAAAGAAGGCTCATAAAGCTTGCAATCGAGCAGGTAAAATCATCAAGGAAGGGCATTGAGCAGCTGGAAAACCATCTGGGAGGAATGCCGGCTCTTATATTCACAAAAGAAAACCCGTTCAAGTTAAGCAGGACGCTGCAGAGGAACAAAAGCCCTGCGCCTGCAAAGGCAGGGCAGACAGCCCCAAGGGATATAATAATTCCTAAGGGGGCAACGCCGTTTGCGCCAGGCCCGATCATAGGGGAGCTTGCCCTGGCAGGCATAAAGTCAGGAGTTGAAGGCGGAAAAGTTGCAATAAAGGAAGATTCTCTTGTCGCAAAATCAGGCGAAAAAATAAAGCAAAAAGTTGCCGAGATCCTGACAAGGCTCGGAATACAGCCGATGGAAGTAGGCCTTGATTTGGTGGCAGTTTATGAAAACGGGCTGATTTACGGAAGGGATGTGCTGTCAGTTGACGAAAAAGAATATCTGAGCAGGCTGTCGAATGCTGCAAGATGGGCTTTCAATTTGGCTGTTGAGTCAGCTTATCCGACAAAATTAACTATACCTGTGCTGATTGGCAAGGCGCATAATGACGCCAAGGGACTTGGAGTTTCGCAAAGGATATTTGATGCCGGAATCATTGATGTTTTATTGGGCAATGCTGAGCAGCAGATGCTAAGCCTGAAATCTGCGGCAAATATACAGGTTTCTGAAAAAACACACACTCATGAATCTAGTGAAAAAACCGAAGAGAAAACAGGGGAAAAACAACACGCAGAATCAGCTGAAATAAAAGCCCCGACAAGGGAGGAGCTGGAAGCAAACATCAAGATGAGAGAAAAGCAGAAAGAAATCAGGGAAGTTGAGAAAATAGCCAAAGACTTGCATAAAAAAGCGGCTGAAGGGCAGGATAATAAAGAGAAAAACCAATAAATAAATCCAATAACGAACTTCCATTAACGATTTAAAATATTAACCGATAATCCAATACGGACAAAAAAACAATAATATCATAATAAAAATTAAATCAAAATAACGGAGGTATCGAAAATAAAATTTTCGGACCTCCTCGTAAAAACTCGGAGGAATAAAAAATGGAATATATATATGCAGCTATGTTGCTTCACAAGGCAGGGCAGAAAGTTGATGAAGCAGGCGTTAAGAAAGTGCTTGAAGCGGCCCATGTAAAAGTGGATGACGCAAGGGCAAAGGCGCTTGTTGCAGCCTTGGAAGGGGTAAACATAGAGGAAGCAATTGAAAAAGCGGCAGTGGCGCAGGTTGCAGCAGCACCAGCGGCTGGTCACGAGCAGAAGCACGACGCTAAAGCCGACCATGCAAAGAAGGCAGCTGAGGAGAAGAAAGCTGAGGATGCCGCGGCCCAAGGATTAGGGGCACTCTTTGGATAGACACTTAATTTTTTTGTATTTTTTAACTTTTAGTGTCTCCAACAACGCAAATGGATTTTCAAATCCTTTTAAATTTGTGAGAGTTGTGTAGTCTTTGCTCCAACTTTTTAGTGTTTCACTTAAATTTTTTCCTTCAGAAGTCAATGACCATGAATTGTAATTGTTTTTTACGATTAAATCTTCTTTGACTTTATTATTTAGCCAATCACTAGCCATATTGGATTGCATTTGAAAACCTTTTGATATTACCGAAGTTCCAAACTTATCATAATTTGCTAATTCTAAAAACCTTGAGTAAGTATAATATCTTCTTCCTCTCGAACATAATGCTATCGCTGTGAGTAATTTATTCCAACTATTTGAATTTTTGAATGCTTTTATTCTATACAAATAAAGCAATCCTTTGAAACTGCACGATGAAATTACGCAAATTCTTCCCTCATTTATTCTAGTCTTGAATCCATTATTTCTTAATATTGTGCAGTAATCTTTCAAATAATTCAAATCTTGGTCAACTATCTTCATATGAAGTTCAGGAAAATCTCTTCTATTACATCGCACATCCAAAGTCCCGTCGCCAGTCAATAACTTTGCAAGAAAATTGTTTGCTAACTCTTGTTGATTACATGTATACCTGCTTTCATTTGCAAGAAGATTTCTGATTTTATCAAGAGAATTTAACACGATTTCTGTTAGTATTGTATTTCGTATGACCGTTCTGAAACCAATCCCCTTACTATTCCCTTGAGAGATTTTAGCCTTACAGCCAATGATGGTTTCAAAATTCTTGACGTGATTAATCGTTTCTTCTTCAGAAAGCCTATTTGGATTATAGGTAAAGCGAAATTCGCAAGCCTCTTTAGGAATTCCTAATTTTGAAAGGAAATCTATAAATTCTTGATGCTCTGGAATTATCTTGTTAGTAAATTCCAAATTAAATTTGTTGGCATTCTTATGCTTAGTACCTTCAGCCTGATACTGACCTAATAAACTGCCAAATTCCCCTATTTCTACAAATCTTCTGATTTCCAATTGCTGCCCTGAACCTCTTTCATGGGAATACCAAATTCTTAACCAATCTTCATTATTTAACGTAAAACTTGTAACAATAATCTTATAACCTTTAGATGTTGTTTGTGAGATCAAAGATAGCATATCTATTTTACCTTCCTGAAACAATTCTTTTGTTCTGTCCAGATTAATAATTTCTTGTATTTCCAGTATTAACAACTCATTATGCTTCAGATTTAGGGAGTTTTCCATACCTCTTCTTATTGCAATAATTCTATTAAACTTGGCAAGAAATGTCTTTTGTACGTTTTCTTTCAAAATTATAATTTGGACTAAGTTTCCTTTTGGAAAAGGGTACTTAGAAAAAGCTATCCCCAGCCTTGACCCCATCTTCACCGCTTTAACATTTTCTAATTTCATTTTAATCAACCTACAAAGTTTTTTATTTTACAAAGACTTTGGAGCATAGAAAAAGAGATGCTAAGCGAAACTGCGTAATGGGCTTTTGCGTCAAAGACCAAAAGACTTAATTTGGCAGTTTTGCGTGTTCTCTTTTTCAATTCTAGAAGAAGAACTCCTTTAAATACTCTGCGTCAGCAGATGTCCAGTGGTACCTTTACTTGAAACTTAACTTATTGATTTAGGAGGTTTTACTATCCTCCCCGGGCTTCCAGAATAAGGCACACTTAAGATATCCATTCCTGTATGTTGCAAGATGTAAGCTCTTGCTTGTTCAAAATTAAGATAAGCTAATTCAGGAATAACCTTTACATTTCTTGCTTCGAGTAGAGTTTTTCCAACATTTTCCGCATGGCTTTGAGATTGTAGTGAAACCAGAGTTACAGGTGTAAACATATCATAATCTCTCCGTGCCATTCTTTCAGTTAATTCTAAAATTCTTTCGGTTTGTTCATTTGCTTTACCCTTATCAGTCAGTTTCTTTAAATTAATATAAATTTGACCTCCGCAATATTTAACAATTCGCCCTAGATCAACATAAGCATGCGATAATCTGCTATCTTGGTCATTTTGAACTCCAATAAGTGCTCTATCTTCATGTTTCCTTATTTGTTGTTTGAATAATTCCCTTCCAGCCATGAATACATCTGGATTAACTTTATGATAAAGAAATTTTGTTGCAATTTCTCCTATGTCAGTGTCTGAAGGAGCATGGTCCCAAAATTCCGCATCATGATGTCCAATAGGATAATTTCCAGTAGACGCTGATATAACTATTAAAGGAGAACCTTTTTCCTCATCAGAATAAGCGGTGCCAAAATCAGGATCTATTTCTACACTAAGGTTGGGGGGGGTGGATAGTTTGAATAAAGGCACAAGATATTTTTGTGCTTCGGCTAACTTGTCAATCAATGTTTTTCTTAATTTTATATTATTTGGCATGTATATTGGAATAATAAATTGATTTATAAATTATTTGATTTTCATTACTTAAAAGATATAACATTTCTAAGCCAGAACCTTTTTATATATTTCAAATATCCATATAATTTCATGACATCACACAGCCACAAAGAGCTAGTTGAGGAACTGAACAGGCACAGGGCAGAGGTATCTAAATTAAGAAATTCTCTTAACGAACTTGACGCTGAGAAAGAATTGTGGTTCAGGAAGAAAGAGGAAATTTCCTCCAAAATCAGGGCAGGAATACAGAAGATAAAGGACAGCAGGGCAAAAAGGGATGCCCTGACAAATGAAGTCAAGAATTTAAAATCAAAACGAGACGGCCTTAACAGGGAAGTCAAGCCAAAATCAGAAGAACTTGAAATTCTAAAGAAAGATGCGGCTGAAGCCTCAAAAAAGCTTGACGTTAAGGACTCTCCTTCCAGGATAAAGCAGCAGATGGAAAAGCTGGAATTCAAAATAGAAACCGATACTGTTTCTTTCGAGAAAGAGAAAGAACTGATGAAGAAGATAAAAGAGCTGAAAAAAGACTACGATAAGATAAGCATTCTCCGGGATTCAAATAAAAATGTACGGAAAGTCCTTGATGCTGTCAGAAAATCAAAGAAAGATGCGAATGAAATCCACAGGGCAATACAGGATAAGGCAAAGCAAAGCCAGGCACTGCACGAGGAGATAATCAGGCTTTCGAAAGAGATTGATATTTTGAAAACTGAGGAAAATGACGCCTTCAAAAAATTCTCAGAGTTAAGGAAAAAATTCCATGAAGCCAATAATGAATTTAAAGAAAAACTTAAGCTGATGAATGATGCCAAATCTCAGCTTGATAAAATATATCTTGATAAAAAGGAGAGAAGAAAACAGGAAGAAGAATCATTCCTGAAATCAAAATTTTTAAATAATTATTTAGTCTGAGTTTCAAAAAGGGTGTAATGGCAATTTCCGCAGTATGACCTGTTCCCGTGCTTTGCCATGAAAGTGCCGGAGCCGCATTTGGGGCAGGACTTGTTTTTCCTTGCGATTTTATCGCCTGATTTCTCGTATAAATTCCACTTTCCCTTCTTCTTTCCGCCTTTTGCCGCCGGTTTTGCTGGTGCTGCCATTTTTCAATATAATTTTTTAAAATATTTTATTTAAATCCGTCGCTTCGCGACAAATTTTACACTCGCCTTCGCTTTTCTGCCATATCGCTCAGGCTCGATTTTATTTTCAGTGCCATCGAAGATGGTACCTTTTTGATGAAACTTTTTGCGAAAAAGTTTCCCGCCGTCAACTCGCGGAAGGGTTGTTTTATTTCTTCTCTTCAGTTTTCTTATCCTTCTTTTCCTTGGGTTTGGGCTCCACTGCCTTCTTCTTGCCCTCATCAGTGTAAATGTATGCGATAATCCTGGCCTTTTTGCTGCCGAAATGAGTGTAAATATGCCTTATGGCAATCAATTTTTCGTCTGCCTTCAGGCTTGATGCAAGCAAAGCGGCTGTTTCAGGGTATGACGGAGTGGATCTATCAAAATCCATGTTTGCCCTTACCATTGTCCTTGACAGCAGCGGCTCTTCCTTCTTTTCGGCTATGTCGATCTGCAAAGAAATCACCTGACCTTGATTGCGTACTCGCCTTTTGACTTTATGCCTATTTTCCCGGCTATGGCTGATTTTTCAGCATCAATTATGTGAAGCCTGCCCTGCCAGCTTGTCGAGAACTGGCTTGTCTTGCAAACCGGGCATTCGCTGCCTTCAACAAACATCTTGCATCTCTTGCATACTTTTTTTTTCATTTTATTTCTTCTCTTTCCTGTCTTTTGATTCCTTGCCTTCTTTTTCTTCCTTCTTTGGAGCCTTGCCTTCAGCTTCTTCCTTTATCCAGTCCAGCCTGCCAAGGCCCTGCTGCCTCATTGTAAGGCC
>JACPMV010000031.1 GCA_016185845.1 Candidatus Woesearchaeota archaeon
AAGGAATCTGCACCTATACTGCTTATAGGCGGCGGGACTTTTCTTGTGTTTCTGTTTTTCCACTGGCTGTTCCTTGAGCCAAAGCATTACGGATTGATGGGGGAGGAATTCATACACAAAAAAGGCATTTGGTTTTTTGCTGTTGTTTCTGTCTTATTGTCTGTAATAGTATGGGAAGCTATAAAAATAAGGCCGTGGATGGCTTTTGGAGCTGTCATAGGCTCTACTGCATTTTTCATCACGCACGGCTTCAAGGAGAATGCGGCGCAGATGGAAAAGCAGATGCTTGAAGGCTCTGCTGAAATGTCCGATATAAGCAAGATATTCTACCTTGAGGTTATAGATGCGACTTTTTCAATAGACGGGATACTTGGAGCTTTCGCCTTCACTTTCATACTGCCGGTCATACTGATTGGCAACGGAATAGGGGCATTAGTTGTCAGGCAGCTTACAGTAAGCAACATTGAAAGGGTGAAAAGATACAAATACCTTAAGAACGGCGCTATGTATTCCATATTTGCCTTGGGCTCAGTGATGAT
Source organism: Candidatus Woesearchaeota archaeon (assembly GCA_016185845.1). Classification (GTDB taxonomy): domain Archaea; phylum Nanobdellota; class Nanobdellia; order Woesearchaeales; family GW2011-AR4. The sequence continues at coordinate 540 of JACPMV010000031.1, forward strand.
TCTTCACAGCTTTGGAGCGCATATCCCTGAATGGTTTTCTCCGGTGCTGACATTCTGCATAATAGGGTATTTCTTCTGGAAAAGCGTGAGGGAGATTAAAACTAGTTCTGAAGCAGCCCAAAAACAATAAAATTTTAAAGCAATAGTGAATAATTCTGGCAAGATTAGCATAAATCATAACTGATAACCCAATAACGATAAGTAACATTAACGATTAAATTAAAAAATATGCGACCCATGCACTTTCCTGAGCCAAATGGGTGCCCCGCAAACTAAGGTGTTTGATTATTTTAATGTTATAAATAAGCGAGGGCGAGCGATATGGCAGGAAAGCGAGCCCGAGCACAAATTATTGCGAGCATCTGCAAAAGATGCGAGCGGATTGAAAATTTAATAAAATAAAAAATTTACAATAAAAAATGGACAAGCCAAAACTGACAATAGATGAAATGGCAGCTTTCTGCAAGAGGAAAGGCTTTGTGTATCTGAATTCTGAAATCTACGGCGGGATTGCCGGATTCTTTGACTTCGGGCATCTTGGAGTTGAATTAAAGAATAATATAAAAAAAGAATGGTGGAAGACATTTGTTCATCAGAGGGATGATGTCGTAGGCATAGACGGCTCTATTATAACACATCCGATGGTCTGGAAAGCATCTGGGCATGCTGACGGCTTTACTGATATTTTGGTTGACTGCAAGAAATGCGGCTCAAGGTTCAGGGGAGATCAGCTGATTGAAGACAAATTAAAGATTGAAACTGCCGGAATGTCAATGGAGGAAATATCAAAAAAATTGTCTGAAAACAAGGTAAAATGCCTGAAATGCGGGAATGAGCTGAGCAGCCCGAAGAGGTTTAACTTGATGTTCTCAACGCATGTAGGGCCGATAGAGACTTCAAGCTCTGCTGCTTTTTTGAGGCCTGAGACGGCTCAAGTGATTTTTGCTAATTTCAGGCTTGTTGCGGAAAATGCCAGGCTGAAATTGCCTTTTGGGATTGCGCAGATCGGAAAGTCCTTCAGGAACGAGATTTCTCCAAGGGATTTCCTTTTCAGGATGAGGGAATTCGAGCAGATGGAGATGGAATATTTCGTGCATCCGGACAAGTATGATGACTGCCCGCTCATTGATGAAGTCCTTGATTATGAGATGAATATCCTGAGCGCGGAGATGCAGAAAAACAGTAAAAAAATGCAAAAACTGTCAGTCAAGGAATGCATCTCCAAGAAAATAATAAAGACCAAATGGCACGGCTACTGGCTTGCCCAGATGCACAGGTGGTTTGTCGGGCTTGGGGCTGATCCTTCCCATTTCAGGATAAGGCAGCATGTGAAGGATGAATTATCCCATTATGCCCTTGATACCTGGGACCTGGAATATGAGTTTCCTTTTGGGTGGAAGGAATTGCAAGGATTGTCTAACAGGACTGATTTTGATTTAAAGCAGCACATTGAGCATTCCAAGACTGATTTATCCTTGTTTGATGAGGAAAGTAAGAAAAAAATAATTCCGCATGTCATCTGCGAGCCTTCCCAAGGCGTTGAAAGGGCATTTTTAGTTTTTATGTTTGACGCCTATCACTTTGACAAGTCAAGAGATAATGTTGTTTTGAAATTGCATCCAAAATTAGCTCCGGTTAAACTGGGTGTTTTTCCTTTGGTGTCTAACAAGAAAGAAATAGTTGAGCTGGCAAAAAAAATCCACAATGACCTTAAAGAATGCTGGACCTCGACATTTGACACAGGCGGAAGCATCGGGAGAAGGTATGCCAGAGCGGATGAGATGGGAGTCTATGCCTGCATCACAGTTGATTTTGAGAGCCTTGAAGACAATTCCGCCACAGTAAGAAGCAGGGACACTACAGAGCAGGTAAGAGTGAAGATTTCTGAATTGAAGGATGTTCTTGAAAAATTCTTGAAGGGAGAGAGATTAAGTAAATTGGGGAAAGTAGTGGAGTGATTACTAAGGCAATTTTTGAGCTGCCGAAGGCCTGGTTGGTGGCGTAATTTTTAGTAATACTTTTTAGAAGAGTCAATAATTCTAAGATACTGATCCATACTTTCATTTAAAATAGCATGTATAAGCGGGCTTATTCCCCTGTAATAATATTTTAATTCGGTATTTGTAAGCTTCTCATGCTGGAAAATTTTTTCCATTATTCTAAGTTTAGCCGGAGAAAAAATTTCTGATAGAGATTTGTTTATATTAAGTTTGCCCCTAAATTTGATATTTTCTCTAAATTTTTCATCTTCAATATCGGCTGTTTTTCTAGAGAAATCTTTGAAGGAATCGTAATAATACCCAAATTCTTCATCTTTTATATCTTCTTTTATAGAATACCTATCTATGGTATTTTGTATATCGTAATTTAAATTTTCTAAAGTAAAAATCTTATTTGTTATAATCAGTATTTTATTAAATTGTTTTGTTAATCTATCAGCTTCATTTTTATTCAGGGAAGACAATTTGTTAATTATTATACCATAATCAAAATGATATTGCAATATTAACGGAATTGCCAGGAAAAGTCTCTGATTATTGGTCTTTAGCGTATCAAATATTCTATCTTCATTGGTTTTATAAGCAGGAAAATCTAATTGAAATCCCATCTTTTCAAGATCCTTAATCAGTTTTGCCGGTATCATCTTTATACTCCTTCTCTAAAGCCTTAAATTTTGCATCGTAGTCTGAAATAATTGATCCTTCCGCTAATTTGTAGTATCTTTCCCTTAATTCTTCAAAGTTAATATTTTTAGCTTTGATAATATCTATTGCATCATCAATATCTCTTTGTTCATTGCGGGCAATTTTTGTAATTAGTATATCTTGCCAGTTCAAAATGTATAATTTTACTTTTCCAATATCTTTTAAGTGCTCAGATTTATCTTTCCAATCATTAGGGAGTGTAATTCCAAATATGAATCCATCATAAAATAAATCTATCCTAATGTTTCCTAGATACCAGATATTACAGAGTTTTGAAGTATCTTTTTCTTTCAATCCAGCTAAATTGAAGAGTTTTCTAATTTTTTCTTGATTCTCTGTAGTTAAAAAATCTATATCTTTTGTAGTTTCCTTAATATTCTTGAGGAGCATTGCAGTGCCGCCAATTGCGTAAATTTCCAGCTCTTCGTTTAAGTCTGCTAAGAGTTGTAAAACGGTGTTCAAATTATCTAAATTCGTAGCTGTTAGGTTTTTATAGTTATTTTCATACATTTTCATATACTTTTTCATACTATTAAATATGAATTACTATATAAATGTTTCGCTTTTTATGGTTAGTAAGGGATTATTTTCTATATTGAAGTATAAAAGTTCACATAACACAGTATGGTGAACTTTTCTCTCAATTTCCTGACAACAGAATCATCCCATCTTTTTCCAGCCTGTAGGAATATGCACTTTATGTCTGCATTTTTTGTGTGCTCGAACTAATTTGCATTCATATACTTTCTTGCCCTTGTATTCAG
>JACPMV010000032.1:0-2621 GCA_016185845.1 Candidatus Woesearchaeota archaeon
GCCAACCTTTACATTTGAGATTTTCAGCCTTTTGCTTGCAGTAAGCTCTGCGAGATGAGCAGACGCCATCAGTATATTTGTGCCAATCTCTTTTGATATCTGCACAGGCAGCACAGGGCCTTTGGACTTGACAATATCCACAATCTTCTCCCTTAACTCCATGGCTTTTTCCATAAGGAAGAAGATAGAAGTTTTGTTTAAATAAGTTTTGCTATTAGAAAGTAAGGATTAAGGCCTTAGCCACCGGACTTCCCAGTACGTCGTATCTCCTTCGTTATCAACACATCCAATCAAAAGGCGCTTTTTAGTGCTATGAGCCACTCTGTTTTTTGCTGAGAATTCATACCATGTCAGGCTTGAGCCTTCGGCTACAGGAAAAACAACCCATCTGGCATGGTCTTCGCCTGGCTTAACTCCCCTGTCATAAATCCTGAAGTCAGCGCCAAACTTCAAAGCAGTCTTTATGATATATCCTCTGTTTCTTATATCCCTGTAAACAGCATACCTAACCCAGAAATTCGGCTCCTGTTTCTGGGCTTTCTTCATGAATGAATCATGCTCAATAACCTTGTTTCTGGAGTCGTAAACAATCAATCTCTTCTTCTCAATCAAATATAATGCTTCAATCAAAGAAAGCTGGACCCTGCCGTCATCCAATAATTCGCCATATCTGCTTTGGTTATAGAGCTCTCTACCCAAATCCGAGCTTTCTGTAAGCACCCTTTCCCTTGAAAAGTATGCCTTGACAGGCTCTTTGTGTTCTTTTTCGTGTTTTTCTTCTTTCTTAGGCAGAATCTCTTCAGATTCTGCCTTTTTCTTGGACGTCATAAATATGAATGATACTGGTATGTTGGGCGGTTTAAAAAGGTTTTTAAAGCACTTTAGAATACAAAGCATTATGCAATTAACATTTCTCGGCACTTCTTCCATGGTGCCGACAAAGGAGAGAAACCAGACGGCAGTTTTCCTTAGCTACGGCTCTGAGGGAATTCTGTTTGACTGCGGCGAGGGAACGCAAAGGCAGTTCAAGATTGCAGGAATACCATTGAACAAGGTAACCAAGATTCTTCTGAGCCACTGGCACGGCGACCATGTCCTTGGCTTGCCCGGGCTGATGCAGACATTAAGCTCTACGGATTACAATGGAACATTGGAGATTTATGGCCCGATTGGAACAAAAAAGAGAATTGAAAGCATGTTCCAGGCATTTGTTTTTGACAAAAGGCTTGATTTCAGGGTAAAAGAGGCAAAGCAGGGTGTGTTTTTTGACGGCATGGATTTCCAGCTGGAAGCATATCCATTGGAGCACGGCATAGAAACTTTAGGATTTAGATTCATAGAAAAAGACAAAAGAAAAGTTGACATGAAAAAAGCAAGAAAACTGGGAATTCCTGAAGGGCCTTTAATCGGCAGGCTGCAGCAGGGAACATCCATAGAATACAATGGCAAAAAAATAAAGCCCGAAGATGTCACTGAAATGGAAAAAGGAAAAATTATCGCTTATGTAACAGATACTGTATTATGCGACGGCTGCTACAAGACAGCAGACAATGCAGACCTGCTCATATGCGAGGCAACTTACGCCTCAAAATTAGTGGATAAAAGCGAGGAATACGGCCATCTGACTGCCAGGCACGCAGGCCAGCTGGCAAACAAGGCAAATGCAAAGCAATTAGTTTTAATTCATTTCAGCGCCCGCTACAAGAACACCCAGGAGATAGAGGAAGACGCAAGGAATGTTTTTGACAACATAATATGCGCCAAGGATTTTATGAGGATTGAATTATAATAATGGCAACAATAGAAGATTTCAATAAATTAGATATCCGTGTTGGAAGGATTATTGAGATTGAAGATTTTCCAGATGCCAGAAAGCCCTCTTATAAGCTGAAGATAGATTTTGGCAAGGATATTGGCATTAAAAAATCATGCGCTCAACTGGTAAAAAATTACAGCCCAGAACAGCTTAAAGGAAAATTAGTTTTAGCTGTAGTAAATTTTCCTCCAAGACAGATTGGTCCTGTAACATCTGAAGTATTGACCTTGGGGATTCCTGGGGAAGATGGGGAATGCATACTGATTCAGCCAGAGCGTGATGTCCCAATAGGCGGAAAATTATATTAAAAAAAATAAAATGTCAGTCAAAAGCAAGGGAGCAAATGCCGAAAGGGAGCTTTTGCACATGTTCTGGTCAAAAAATTTTGCGACCATAAGGAGTGCTGGCAGCGGCTCCATGAAATATCCTGGTCCGGACTTGTTAGTCGGCAATTTAACAAGAAGAATGTCTATTGAGTGCAAGTCATCAAAAAACAATAAAATCTACCTTACCAATGAAGATGTAAATCAGCTAAGGGAATTCTCAAAAGTATTCGATGCAAGGCCGTGGTTCGCTGTAAGGTTCGCAAGAAAAGAATGGCTGTTTGTAAGCATAGAAGACCTGGAAAAAACGCCAAAAGGATATGCAATCAGCTTAAAAGATGCAGAGCTTAAAGGGCTGTCATTTGAAGAACTGATATCATATTAAAAATAAAAATCAGCGCCTGTGCTTCACTGACCTTTCAATCTTTATCTCTTCCCTGACTATCTTGTCAACTACCCTTTCAATGTGCATCTCTATCCTT
>JACPMV010000032.1:2647-3906 GCA_016185845.1 Candidatus Woesearchaeota archaeon
CACAATAGCGGCCAAAGTGCCTATGATAATCGCCAATGGTATTTCCTGGACTCCGAAAGCCATCTAATCACCTCAATTTTTGCTATTACAGGCTATTTATTCGGTTATTTATATAGTTTTCGAAAGTGTGAAAGTTAGGTCTAGAGTATAACTTAATCATTCTTTATATAATTTTGATGGGCTCAAACACGGATTTCTTTGTGAAATCCTATTCCGAAAGGAAAAATCAGAATGCCGGAAATCCCAGATTTCCGAGCATGCTCAAAAATCATAACAATTTATAATGAATAATTGCGATTTTTGACACTTCGTAACTGATTTTTCCTCTCCAGTCAGTTTTCGCCCAACAACTATGGCGGCAAATCGAATGCAGAGGAAATTTCCGCTACGCAGTTCGGAAATTTCCTTTGTGAGTAGGATTTTTGAACTAAGTGAAAGAATCCGTGTTTGCCTGCCCTTATTGTTGTTGGGTCAAATATTTATACCAAATGAAGCGCAATATCAAGATTTTATCGGCTCTTATTGTAATAGTTGTTCTGCTTCTTGCAGCTTACCTAATCAGTGAGCAAAAGCAGGGCAGGGAAGAAATATCCAAAATAACAGATGATTACATCTCAGGCCTTCTTCCGCAGGTGAGAGAAGCGGGAGTCACTGAAATAAACATATTGTCAAGAGAGATTAAAGTAAGGATAATAAGGGCAACAGCAAAGCTCGATATAGTCTTTAAGGTATACAATCCGGAAACAAAGCAGACAAGGGAAGACAAGGATACTGTTACTTTTTCACTTAAGAAATCAAAAGGCCGGTGGGAAATATCTGACGTGAAGTACGATAAAACAAGATGGTAGTCGCATAAAAATCAGCTGGTTTTGCTTTCTTCCTTTGATTTTTTCTTTCCCTTGCTACGCTCAATCATCCATGCTTTTTTTGTTGTGTACTGCGCAGGATTCTTTATTTTAGCGCAAAAACTGTCAGGCTGGCACACCCTAACTTCAGTATAGTGGTTTTGCTGGTTCACCAGTACAATATTGCCCTCGCGCTTCGGGCAGTTTGGCGGAGGAATTTTTTTTTGCTGCTGTTTGTGATACCTGACATGGCTGGTGATATACACCTCTCTTAACGGCTCCCTGTTTTTTGCGTTCCATTCATTCAGCTTTTTCTCTATCATCTCATAATCCCATCCTATTGAAGTGAAGTAATTGACAAGAATGAACAATGCCCTTTTTCTTCCGTCTTCCATGCCTTTCAATATATTCTTG
>JACPMV010000027.1 GCA_016185845.1 Candidatus Woesearchaeota archaeon
AGAAACGAGACCTCTTGCAGGCAGGATGATGTTGCGAAGATTTTCGCGAGAGAATCAAGCTAACCAACTGACATTTTGCAAGGACGGATGAAACGGTGAGCCCCGGCAGGTGCAAGTTCGCTAAGAACGCTTAGTTTAATGCTAAGACAGGCTATCGCATTTTTTAATGCATAATGGGCCTGACAAAAGGCGGCTTATGCTGACCCTTATTTTTAATTAAAATGGCGCAAGACAGAATCAGCATGCCTTCCGGAATGGGGGGATTGGTAAGGTATTTTGACGAATACAAAAGCAAGATAAAATTCAAGCCCGGGCATATCATAATCCTGTGCGCGGTTGTCATCCTCATTATGCTGTTTCTTTACACTTACGGCAACAGCCTGATTGGAATAAGGTGAGAGAATGTTTCCAGGATTAAGCCAGAGAGAAGTACAGAAAGCGATGAAAAAGCTTGGCATAAAGCAGGAAGAAATTGATGCCGAGCTGGTAATAATAAAAACCCATGACAAGGATTTCATCATAAGAAATCCCCAGGTCAGCAGGGTCAACATGATGGGGCAGGAGACATTTCAAGTGGTAGGCAGCATAGAAGAGGCTGAAAAAGACTCAAAGGCGGAGATAAATGAAGATGATATTACAACTGTCATGGACCAAACAAGCTGCACAAGGGAAGAAGCCGTGGAAGCCATCGAGGAAAGCAATGGTAACCTGGCAGAAGCGATATTAAAATTACAGAATAAGTAGTTCTTTTATCAGATGAAAGAAGCATTCGATCTGGCTGTCCAGGAGCTGAAGAGGGTAGACCACCTGTTTTGGGTAAGCCTGAAATACACCCGGACAGTCGATGTAATCAAGCATGTAATAGACAGGATAATAAGCTGCCTCGGATACGGCTTTGAATCATTATTGAAGTATGCCCAGGACAAGAAGCTTGTAACCAATATTCCTGAAAATGCGGGGCTGAGATGCGAGCTGCTGAGAAAAACATTTCCTGACAATGCCGAGCTCATAGACTACATCAATTTCTATACTCTTTTGAGAAAGCTCAGCAAGGCTGAGTACACAAAAAAAGAGGAATTCAGAAGGCATGTTGCCATGATTGCAACGATAGACAAGGGCGAAATCATTGAAATAAGCATAGATGTCCTCAAGGAATATTACGAAAAAACCAGGAATTACCTGAGTTTTGTCAAAAGGACAATAAACGAGGAAAAGGAAGAGCAAGAGTAGGCTGTCTGCTGAATGGAAAACCTGAAAAAAAGGCTGGAAAAAAGGGGCTGGAAGAATCACGAGATAGAAAAGGCCGTCGGGATAATAGCAAGAGCCAAGCAGAACAAGACCAAGGAAAACCTGTTTCTCGGGAAAAGAGTCTTCTGGATTTTGCTTATTGTTTTAATAGCTTCTAATTTTGCCGTATCTGTTGCGATGGTGCCTTTGCTTATGGCATTGAAGGGAGCCGGATTGTATTTTGTGATTATAGTGCTTGGCCTTGTTTTTGGATTTGTGTTTGAGCTTGTTATCAGGACAATAGAGCATCTGGAGTACAGGCACCATTTGTTTCTGGCGGTTTTCATACCATTGACTGCGCTCATCAATGCATTCATTATATCAGGATTATCCAATGACATGGCAGCAGGATTAGGCATGCAGAATCCGCATTCTCCGCTGGCTGTCGGCATTGTTTACGCCGCATCCTTTGTCCTGCCATATTTAGTTTACAGGTTTATTTTGAAGATGGAGTATTATGCGAAGGAATGAGTTATTTTGGATAGTTCTTATTTTTATTGAAAATTTATTATTGCTTTAATTCGTTATTGAAAGTGCCCCTATTGTAAAGGGCAAGTGGAGCTGAAAGAATTAAGCGTTTAAACGCATTAACAAAAATCCATTACGTAAATCTAATAAAAACCCAATAACTAAAAAATCCATTACTAAAAATTATTTTAAAAAAACTGATTATTTTTTCTTAAATTCCAAAGCGCAAGAATTAATACAGTACCTTTTTCCTGTCTTTGTCGGGCCGTCATTGAACACATGGCCAAGGTGTCCCTTGCATTTTTTGCACATGACTTCTGCCCTTATCATGCCATGGGAGAAGTCAGTCTTAAGCTCGACATTCTCGAGGTTTTTCGGCTCGTCGAAGCTCGGCCATCCTGTTCCTGAGTCAAATTTTGCATCAGAGCCAAACAATTCAGAGCCGCAGCCGGCGCATGCATAAACTCCGCTATCCTTGTTATGTACAAATTTCCCGGTGAAAGCCTGCTCTGTTCCCTTTTCCCTCAGGACATTGTACTGCTCAGGCGTCAGTTTCTTTTTCCACTCTGAATCTGATTTGAGGATTTTATCCATAACAATAAGTAGAAAGAAGTTATTTTTATACTTTTTCCCAAATTATGCCAAGAATGTTAATTAATCAATTAGAGCATCTTTATTTATAACTGATTGCGTATGGTTTGATAATCTGGATCTCCTGGATACAAATAAGCCCAAGATGAGCTTTGCCTTGTGCATCTTATCATGCCATCAACTTCCTCCAATTTATGAATGGGATCCCCATGTCCATTTTCCCAGAATGCTATTGCAATTACACCTTCTAATGCTTTTGCTGCAAATACGCCATGACTACTACTTTTTACAATAGTAAGGGTATCATCTCCAAGAAAGACGAATTTGCCAACATCCTTTTCACTTATTCTTAATTCTTCAGGCATCTTTATTTAGAGGTTATTAAAAACAATATTTAAATTTATTCTATTGTGATATTATTAAAAGGGCCGCGGGCGAGAATCGAACTCGCGCCAAGCGGGCCACAGCCGCTTATTCTGCCATTAAACTACCGCAGCCATAGTACTGTAGATTATAAATTCATATTATAAAGTTTGTGTTCCTTATATTCAATATAATTTTCAATAACTTTTCTTTTATATTCTATTGCTATATTGTCGACAACATAATTCTTAAAGAAATCTAGGTTTTTGTAAGTGATTTGAAATTCAATTGTAAAACAATGACTAAGAAAGCTATAATCACCGATACGCCTAGTCCTTACTCTTTCTTCAACAAAAACACCACAATTAAGCAGTGTCTTAATAGCAGTTATGAATTTATTAATTCTGCATCCGCTGTAAATTCGAATGTAACCTTGAGGATATTTAATTCTTGATATTCGGGTATCGCCATCTCCATCAATAACTCCAGCTAAATAAGCCCCAAAGAGTTCATTATTTTCTAATATCCAATCAGGAGGAATTACTTGTTTAAAGTTAATTTGCAAAGTTTCGAAGTTACTGACGAATCTGTTACACCCGAAATTGTACAGATGAATTTTAGTTCCATTATGATTAATTCTTGAGCATAAATGTCCTTTTAATCCAAATACACTTCTTGATATAACTATAAATTTGTTTAACATTGGAAGTGATTTTATGCCGACACCTAGAACAACCTTACAGTTTTTAGCACTGTAGCTTGTAGCTTTTGGTATATGTAAATGTCCATCAGTTTGCGCAACTCCAATCCAGTATGCGAAATCCTTGATGGTAACTCCGTTTAAATCTAATTCATTAAATTTCATTTTAACAACCTCCAAAGTTTTTTGTTTTTCAAAGACTTTGGAGTATAAGAAAAAGAGAACTTGTAAGCGAAATTCCGTAAAATATTTTCGTGCTGTAAGCCGAAAAGATTAATTTGGCAGTTTTGCGTATTCTCTTTTTCAGTTTCCAGAAGGAGTTCTGCTTTAAATAGTCTGCGTCAGCAAATGTCCAGTGGTGTTGCAAAACAGTAAGCTTTTTAAATAAACAGGACCTACCAATAGTAGAAATTTTTGCCCGAGTTCATCATGAGCGTTTCTAGGGTTATAAATCGTATAACGCTATATTCTCGGCTATAATGTCATGGCAGAAGAAAAACAGGAACTGAAATATTTTGTAAGGATTGCAAATACTGATCTGGACGGCAACAAGGCAATAGGAAATGCCCTTATAAAAATAAAAGGCATAAGCTTCATGCTGTCCAATGCCATCTGCAGGGCTGCGGCAATAGACCCGGCCAAAAAAACAGGCTACCTGAATGACAATGAAGTTTCAAGGATTGATGAAGCTATAAAAGAGCCGTCAAAATTCAGGGTTCCGCCATGGCTGTTCAACAGGCGAAAAGATCCTGAAGACAATGCAGACAAGCACCTGATCGGATCAGGGCTGACATTCACCCAGGACAACGACATAAAGATGATGAAGAAGATAAAATCCTACAAGGGAATAAGGCACATGCTTGGGCTGCCGGTAAGGGGCCAAAGGACAAGGTCAAACTTCAGGAAAAACAAGGGAAAAGTGCTTGGAGTCAAGAGAAAAGAAAAATCAAAAGCCGGAAAAGTTTAGATAATCTGATTTTTTTAATGAAAAATGGGAGACATAAAAAAACAAAAGAAGAAATTTTCAAAGCCAGCCCATCCATGGCGGAAAGACAGGATTGAGGCAGAGAAGGAAATGCTCAAGCAATACGGCCTGAGAAGAAAATATGAGATATGGAAAATTGATTCATTGCTGAGAAAATTCCTCAACAGGGCAAAAACTATAATTGCGCAGAGGACTGTCCAGTCAGAATTCGAGAAAAAGCAGATGCTTGACAGGCTGTATTCGCTTGGACTGCTGAAGCAAGGCTCCAGAGTTGAAGACGTCTTAAACCTAACGCTAAAAGACCTGATGGAAAGGAGGCTGCAGACATTGGTTGCGAGAAAGCAATTGGCAAGGAGCATGCTGCAGGCAAGGCAGTTCATAACGCATGAGAACGTTGCAATCGGGGCTAAAAAAATAACTGCCCCGTCCTATCTGGTTTCTGTGCAGGAGGAGCCGCAGATAAAGCTTGTAAAGCCCGTGAATATCGCAAGCGCTGCCGAGAAAAAAACAGAAAAGGAAGTGAAAGATTAGGATGGAGCAAAGGCAGCAAAGATGGGGAATAGCGCATATTTACGCATCATACAACAATACAATAATCCATATCACTGATATCACCGGCACAGAGACATTGGCAGTCGGCTCCGGCGGAATGGTTGTAAAAAGCGACAGGATGGAAGGCAGCCCGACAGCAGCGATGATTGCGGCAAAAAAAGCTGCCGAGACAGCAATGGACAAGGGCATAACTGGGATACATGTAAAGATAAAAGCTCCTGGCGGCCATAATGGCCCAAATTCCCCGGGGCCCGGAGCGCAGGCCGCAATAAGGGCCCTGTCAAGAATGGGATTAAGAATAGGAATAATAGAAGAAGTTACCCCATTGCCGCATGACGGATGCAGGAAAAAAGGCGGCAGGCGGGGAAGGAGAGTGTAAGATGGAAATAAGGGTTTTAGAGAATGACAAGGAAAAGGGAAAGCTTTCATTTATTTTAAAGGCTTCCAGCCCTATCTATGCAAATACGCTGAGAAGGCTGAT
>JACPMV010000026.1 GCA_016185845.1 Candidatus Woesearchaeota archaeon
AAATTTCGGCTCGCCTGCCCTTGGATCTGCGAAATAAACTCCAAGGCTTTCGTACTGGTTCTGCTCAACAAGCCCGCTGTAGCCGCCTGTTGCGATATCTATTCTTTCTCCCACAGTTCCTGAGATTTTTCTTTCAAATGCCGAAAGCCATGTTTTAATTGTTGGGACGATTCCTGTAGGGCCTTCGGGTGTTTTTTCCTCCAAGGTTACTCCTTGGGCTACGGCAACTGGAGTAAACCATAATGCCCAAACTAACATAAGAATCATCCACATATTTGTTAAAGCAAAAATGCTTTTAGTGAATCTGTAGCCAATAAAAGAACTAATAATTACTATTAAAGGAAATTTTAAGCCAGGCGCTATTTCAAACTGATAAAAGAAAAAATCAGCTATTAGAAAAAGTGATGTGAATAAATAAAGTTGGCCTTTTTTGGCATCGGGAATAAAACTTAGGTACCCGAGGCAAAACACAAGTATCCAGACCACGTGTATCACGGCTTTGAAGTTTGCTGTCCAGCTCCAGTTAATCCAATAGAATGAAAACACAAAAACCATGATGGTATAGCCAATTGAATCTGGATTAAATGTATAACTGTTTCGGAATTTAAAATAAGCCAGTATAATAATTGCCGCCAATAATACAAAAAGCACAGGTATTAGCCAAGACGGCAATGTATCGTTCAATTGCGGCAATAACTTGGCAGCAGAATAGTTAATTGCTATTAATCCTATCATAGAAAACACGAACATCAAATCCCTGTTAAAGAATTCGTCAAACATTTTATAAAATAAGGCTGCTGAAACTAGTGAAGATGTGAGAACCGCTGGCCAATTAGTCTGAGCCAATATAGACAGCTCAAATTTAAAGCCTTGATAAGGCCCTCCAAGAAAATTATTGATGTCTAGAAAAAGCCATATTATGTAAGGGATTAGCACCATACGTTTAGTTAACTTGTCATCATCATTTTTGAATGCGATTCCCAAAACTACTAAACCTACAATACCTACTAAAATTTTAAAAACATACTTCCATAAAAAAGATTTGACTGGTGCCCATCCAAGCCATGCCACTAATCCGGCAAATATTGCAGCCAAAATCAAAATAACCCATATCAGCTTGCTTTTATGCTGATTAAGCTGTACCAATATTTTTGGGCCAAAATTGGAGCCGCCGCTGCCGGACGGCTGTGTTTGTTGAGGTTGAGCTTGCTGCTGTTTTGCTTGCTTATTAGCAGCTTTCTTAGCCTGCACTTTCTGGTGGTGCGCCTGAATAGCTGCAGTTGTTGCGCTTACTGCTCCTCCAATCTTTCCTAGTATTCCCATTTTATTTTGTTTTTAAAAATAATCCTAACCAGAATTCTTCCCAAGCCACCTCTTTATTTTTTAAAATGATTAAGTATGATTATAAATTAAACTAAATCAACCCTTAATTCAACTACTTCCAGGTCTTCCAAAGGATCTAATCTTATAAAATTGTTGCCTTCTGAGGCTTTGCTTTCTATGTTCTTTGTGAAAACTGCCTTGTCCGTTTCAATTGTTTCTGCGCGCCCGTTGATGTCTAGTTTTGCCCTTTTCCTTGAATTTGCATCTGCAAATTTCACTGTCAATTCCAGATCTTTTTTATTTTCCCTTATCCTGCTGAAATTGTCCTTGCTTATCTCAAAATAATATGTCTTTACAACAGGCTCTTTGAACTGAAGCTCAATCTTGATCTGCTCCACGCCGTAGCTTCCCTTGCTTGTCCTGAAGACCACGTTGTTTTCGCCTTCCTCAAGCGCGCTTTTTGGTATGCTCTGCCTGTAAAGGCTGTCGCAGACAGGCGCTGCAGAGAATACTCTTCTGTTGTTAACAAATATCTCCAATATGCCGAGGTCGTTTACAGCGCCGCAATAAGGCACAAACCTCAAAGTGGCCTTTTCCATGCTTTTGAACTCTGAATCGGTCAAAGTGAATATGTTAGTGCTTTCCTGCCTGCTTTTGTCTGTTATGTCGCCTATGATCCTCATGTTTTCAAAGATGTATTCATTAGTTGCCCAGAATCTTGCGCCGACTGATGAAACGCTGAACTCCAAAGTGTTTGATTTGGCGAGCTGCTTTTTGTCCAGCTTGACAGGCTCCGGCGAGCTGCCTGCCAGTTCGCTCTCAAAAATGACATTTTTGTTAAGCTTTATTGCCAAAATGCCCTGCATCTTCTTTGCCGTGAAAGTAAGCAGGACATTGTCTGTATTTTCGGGGTCGTCCAGCTCAAAATCAAGGTTATGCGTTCTTTTGTCGAGCCAGCCGTTTCTGACTATAAACGGGTTTACCTTCTTAAGCTCTTTTGCCGATGTTGTCTCTACAAGAAACGCATCAGGGATGCTTTTCTGGCTTTCCAGCCCTGTAGAAATGCTCAAAGTGCCTGGGAACACCCTTAAAAGAACATTTGAATTTTCCGGTGATGTTGAGCCTGTCGTTTCTGATGTTTTGTCTTCAAGCAGCTTTTCCCTTTGCGCTGCCGGCAAAAAGATTATGTAAAGAATGATCAACAAAGCGATTATAGCAATCAGAATGGCTGCATTTGTGCCTGTTTCGGCTCTTTTCCTCATCATGACGCATTTTTAACATAAAGATATTTAAATGTTTTTATTTTAGTTACTCTTATGAAATTATTACATTCAAACCTCAAAAAAGGGGAAATGAAGGTTTTGAGCCAGAACCTTGACGATTTATGGTATTTAAGCAATATAATAGAGCCAAAGGATATAGTGCAGGGCAAGACTTTGAGGAAGATAAGACCAATCTCTTCTGATGAAAAGTCAAAGGAAGCCATACTTTCAACATAGACGAGAATACTTCAATTACAATCATAAAAGAGCAGTGGCTCAAGTACCAGCTGGACAAGCTGAAAGAAGCATGCTCTGAAAAGAAATCTTCTATCTTAATATGCGTTCATGACAGGGAAGAGGCGTATTTTGCCCTGTTCAAGAAATATGGGTTTGAAGTTTTATCCCATATTGAAGGCGAAGTCCAGAAAAAAAGGGAGGAGAACACCAAAAAAGAAAATTTTTATCTTTTCGTTATAAAGAAGATGGAGGAGTATGCTGAAAGGTATGAAATAAAGCAGATAATCTTGGCCTCTCCTGCATTCTGGAAAGAGGACCTGATGAAAGAAATAAAAAATCAGGAACTGAAGAAAATGATAATTCCTGCAACATGCTCTTCTGCAACAAAGAACGGAATCGAGGAAGTGATAAAAAGGCCTGAGGTGAGGGTTGCGCTTCAGCAGGAAAGGGCTGCAAAGGAAATGGTCAAGGTTGAGGAATTGTTCACAGAGATTGCAAAAAACAATCTTGCTGCTTACGGAATTGAGGAAACGGAAAATGCTGCCGTGATGGGCGCTGTCAGGGATTTGCTGATTACTGATTCGCTTATTCAAAAATCCCGATTGGAGAATTTTTATAAAAGAATTGAAAATATAATGAAAACTGTCGACAAGACAAAAGGCGAGATTGAAATCATAAGCTCAGAGCACGAAGGCGGGAAAAAATTAGAGGGCCTTGGGGGGATTGGGGCGATATTGAGGTTTAAGATGAGCTATTGATACATCAAATTTAAATACAATCTAACAATCAATATAATAAAAAGAGGTTTCGAATGCCAAGCTATATAGATTCTATCCTTAAAGAAAGCAGAGTTTTGTATCCGCATGAGGAATTTTCGAGAAACAGCCATGTCAAAAGCATGAAAGAGTATTCTAAGATCTATAAAAAATCCATAGAAAATCCTGAAGCGTTCTGGGCTGAAAAGGCTGATGAATTAGAGTGGTTCAAGAAATGGAATTCTGTTCTTAGAAATGACCATGGTTTTTTCAAGTGGTTTGAAGGCGGTGAACTGAATGCTTCAGATAACTGCCTTGACAGGCATGTCAAAAGCGGGAATGCAAACAAAAAAGCAATTATCTGGGAGCAGGAATCTGGAAAAAACAGGATATACACTTACGGCCAGCTGCTGAAGGAAGTCTGCAGGTTTGCTAATGTCCTGAAGAAAAAAAATGTGAAAAGAGGCGATGTTGTCCAGATATACCTTCCGATGATTCCTGAACTGCCGATAGCCATGCTGGCATGCGCGAGGATTGGGGCAATTCATTCCGTTGTATTTGCGGGATTCAGCTCTGACGCCTTGAAGGACAGGATCCAGGATTCAAGCGCGGTGATGATCATAACTGCTGACGGAAGCTACAGGAACGGAAAGGTTGTTTCGCTGAAGGACAACGCAGACAATGCGCTGAAAGAATGCCCTACGGTGAAAAATGCAATCATAGTCAAAAGAACAGGAATTTCAATAAATTTTGTTGGCGGAAGGGATTGCTGGTGGGATGAGTTGATGAAGGAAAAGGAAATATCTGATTTGTGCGAGCCTGAAAAGATGCATTCTGAAGAGTCTCTTTTCATCCTTTATACATCAGGCACGACCGGAAAGCCAAAGGGAATTTTGCATACCCAGGCAGGCTATCTTTTATTTGCCAGCCAGACTTTCAGGTATATTTTTGACATAAATAATGATGATATTTATTTCTGCACAGCAGACATAGGATGGATTACAGGGCATTCGTATATTGTATACGGGCCATTGTCGAACTGCGCTACTGTTGTCATGTACGAAGGCGCGCCGACATATCCCTCTCCTGACAGGTTCTGGAGAATTATTGAAAAGCATGAAGTTACAATATTTTATACAGCGCCTACTGCGATAAGGGCATTGGCAAAAGAAGGAAACGAATGGCCGAATAAATGCAATTTAAGCAGCTTAAGGCTATTGGGAACTGTCGGAGAGCCTATAAATCCTGAAGCTTGGATGTGGTATTACGAAACAATTGGAAAGAAAAAATGCCCTGTTGTTGACACTTGGTGGCAGACAGAGACCGGAGGAATATTGATTTCCCCGCTGCCGGGAGCGACTCCGTTAAAGCCGGGCTCTGCAACAAAGCCGTTTTTTGGGATTGCTGCTGATGTCCTGAGAGAAGACGGAAGCAAAGCAAATTTGAATGAGGGAGGATATCTTGTTATAAAAAATCCGTGGCCAGGAATGCTAAGGACAGTATGGAACAATCCTGACAGATACAAAAAAACATATTTCGAGAAGTTTGGAGTTTACCTTACAGGAGATACTGCGCATATTGATGAAGACGGCTATTTCTGGATTATGGGCAGGAGCGATGACGTGATTAAAGTAGCAGGCCACAGAATTGGAAGCGCGGAAGTTGAGAGCTCATTGGTAAGCCACAGGGCAGTTGCTGAAGCCGCAATTGTCCCTTTTCCCCATGAGATAAAAGGCCAGGCGATATATGCTTTTGTCACATTAAAGAAAGGATTTGATAAAAATGATTTGCTGAAGGAAGAATTAAGAAGCCACGTTTCCAAGACGCTTGGCCCGATTGCAAAGCCCGACAAGATACAGTTTGCAGACGACCTGCCAAAGACAAGAAGCGGCAAGATTATGAGGAGAATCCTGAAAGCAATAGCAGAAGGAAGCGCGGAGTACGGGAATATAACTACCTTGGTTGACCCGAATGTTGTGAAAATCCTGGCTGAGAACAGGGAAAAATAATTAAAGGCAGGCTCTTTTGCACAAACAGAGGCAATTATGAGAAGGATTTTTAGGAATGTGCTTTTTTCAATAATCTTGGTTATTTTAATAGCCTCTTTTGCGGCTGTTCTGGTGTGGCTGAATGTTGAATATCCGCAGATTGGGTTGATTGTCTTGATCTTGATCATCCTTTTCTATGCAGTATACAGAATCCAGAAGAACAGGCCCGATTCAAGGATTAACAGATTTGTCAAGAAGTTTTTTGATAGAGTGAAGGAGATATAAGTTTTAACCCTAAAGTTACTCTGTTTTACCTGTATTTTGCCGCAACATTTATATATAAGTTATCTATAATCTGTCTTAACTAGCCAGTTATAAATGAATTTAGTCATTTTGTGATGAAATTGTCACTAACTGGTTGGAAATAACAACACTTAAATAGTAGTATTTTTATCCCCTTTCAATAATAAAAGGGGGGTGCGTTTAGATGATAGTAAAAGAAGAATTTTTGAGCAAATTAAGAAGGTTTTTCAACCTGAATTTATATGAAGTTAAGATATGGACTGCTCTTTTAAGCAGGGGAGTTTCTACGGCAGGAGAGCTTAGCGACATAGCAAATGTCCCAAGATCCAGAAGCTACGATGTTCTTGAGTCCCTGGAAAAAAAGGGATTTGTAATAATGAAGCTTGGAAAGCCGATAAAGTATATTGCTGTTCCTCCAAAAGAGGTTGTTGAAAGGGTAAAGAAGAATGTTGAGTCCTATGCAAAGGACGAGATAAAGAAGCTGAGCGACCTGAAGAATACTGAGATTATTGATGAGCTGAGCACGCTTCACACCCAAGGCGTAGAGCTTGTTGAGCCTTCTGATTTAAGCGGCTCATTGAGGGGAAGGCATAATCTATACAACCATCTTGAGCTGACGATAAGGAATGCAGAGGAATCTGTAACCCTGATGACAACAGCGCAGGGATTCATAAGGAAGATTGAAGGCCTGAAGCCTACTTTTGAAAAGCTGAAGAAAAGGGGAGTAAAGATAAGAATTGCAGCTCCTATAACAAAGGAGGCTGCTGCCGCCCTGAAAGACATACACGGCATAGCGGAAGTCAGGCATACCGACAACAAGGCAAGATTCTGCATTGTAGACGGCAAAGAGATAATATTTATGGTGCTGGATGACAACGAAGTCCATCCCACATATGATGTGGGCATCTGGGTAAACACTCCTTTTTTTGCAAGCGCCCTTGAAAATCTTTTTGAGCTTGCCTGGAAAAGCATGAAGCCTGCTGCAGAGATTGCAAAGCGCTGATTTTCTTCTTTTTTATTTTATCTTTTATTACCATATGATTTAAATAAAGTTCTAGGTTGCCTGAATTAATGCCCGGAAGAAAACTGGTTTTTGCATTTATTTTGATTTTCTTGACAGCCTGCGGCTCTGAAGGGGCTAAAGTCTACAAATCTGATTACAGGGGAAACTATCCGGAAGGGGCTTTCAGCGCAAAAATAGGAAATAAAATCATATTCACAAACGGGCCTGCTGTTCTTGAAGTAAGTATTGATAAAGATCCGAAGTTTTTCTGCTACGCAGTCAACAAAGAAGTTTTATGTAAGCTTAATATCGATGTTAAAATAAATGACGGCGCTGCAGAAAAGTATCGGGCAGCCACCCAGGAATTAAAAGAACTGATGCTGAAGTCAGGAAAAAACAAGAGCATTCTGAATGAGATGTTTGCTTATTATATAAATGGCGAAAAATCCGAGGAAGAGGCATTGTTTGTGAATAATCTTAAAAATAAATCTATTGATGTATTGCAAGTCTCAGTTTCCGGAAAAGGCGCTGATGAAAAGGAAGCGCAGAAAAATGCCGTTAAAAAGTCAAATGAGGTAGTCGGTATGCTTACAGATAAGAAGTAATCATTAAAGCAAACATATAAAAATGCCCAATTCTAACTAAAACAAATGCCAAAAAAAGATTTAATCCTGGATTTAAAGAAAAAGGCAAAAGAGCTTAGGAAAGATATCATTACAATGATTTACAATGCCCAGTCAGGGCATCCGGGGGGCTCCTTAAGCGAAATTGACATGCTTGTTGCGCTCTATTATTATAAATTAAGAATCGATCCGAAAAGCCCAAAATGGGAGGACAGGGACAGGTTTGTACTGAGCAAGGGGCATGCCAGCCCGGGGATTTATGCTGTGCTTGCTGACAGAGGATTTTTCCCAAAATCGGAACTTGGCAGGTTCAGGCAATTGAATGGGATGCTGCAGGGCCATCCTGAGTTAAGCACGCCTGGAGTGGAATTTGCCGGAGGCTCATTAGGGCAGGGAATGAGCTTTTCTGTTGGAATTGCACTGGCTTTGAAACTGGATAAAAAAAGTTCAAAAGTGTATGTCATGATAGGTGATGGCGAGTCACAGGAAGGAATTGTCTGGGAAGCTTCAATGGCTGCTGCATTTCACAAGCTGGATAATTTTATTGCAATTCTCGATAAGAACCAGGTCCAGGAAACCGGAAAGACAAAAGACGTGATGGACATTGGAGATGTAGCGGCAAAATGGAAAGCGTTTGGGTGGAATGTTATTGAAATCAATGGCCATGATATGAACGAAATTATAAAAGCGCTTGACATAGCAGCCTCAACAAAGAACGGGAAGCCGACGATGATTGTCTCCAACACCATGAAGGGAAAAGGGGTTTCTTTCATGGAATTGAACTACAAATTCCACGGGAAAGCGCCTAATGAGGAAGAGTACAAGAAAGCTCTTGAAGATATTAATAAGATTGATGTGAAGAAATTCAAATAACTCATTAACGATGAATCCAATAAATATAATCATTAAAAATTAATCAAAATTTAAAAAACCGTAATAAAAAATGGAACAACAAAAGACAGCAACAAGGGAAGGCTATGGAAAGGCCTTGCTGGAGCTTGGAAGGAAAAACAAGAATGTTGTTGTTGTA
Organism: Candidatus Woesearchaeota archaeon; assembly: GCA_016185845.1. Classification (GTDB taxonomy): domain Archaea; phylum Nanobdellota; class Nanobdellia; order Woesearchaeales; family GW2011-AR4. The sequence goes on from JACPMV010000026.1 coordinate 8,525, forward strand.
GATGCTGACCTTGGGGATTCGACAAAGGCAGAGTATTTCGGCAAGGAATTTCCTGAAAGATTCTTTACTGTAGGCATAGCTGAGCAAAACATGGTAGGCGTTGCTGCCGGAATTTCAGTAACGGGGAAAATACCGTATGCGAGCACCTTCGCGATTTTCAGCGAAAGGGCATTTGAGCTTGTGAGGAATGTTGTCGCAAGGAACAAATTGAATGTCAAGCTATGCGGAAGCCATGCAGGCATAACAACAGGAGAAGACGGCAAATCAGCCCAAGCCATAGAGGACATTGCAATCTATCGCGCTTTGCCTAATATGATAGTATTGCAGCCGGCTGATTCTGTTGAAGCGGAAAAAATGGTATTTGCTTTGGCTGATTATAACGGGCCTTCTTATATGAGGGTACACAGGACTGCGTTTCCTGCCATACATTCACCGGATTTTAAATTTGAAATAGGAAAAGGGGAAATTTTGAGGGAAGGCAAAGATGCAGTAATATTTGCTTCCGGGACTATGGTGCATGAGGCTTTGAAAGCTTCTGATATTCTTAAAAATAAGGGAGTTAATGTTTATGTTGTTAATATATCAACAATAAAACCTATAGATTCGAAGTTAATAATTGAATTGGCGAAGAAAACTAATTGTGTAATTACTGCAGAAGACCATAATATCATTGGAGGGCTTGGAAGTGCTGTTGCCGAGGTTTTATGTGAAAATTATCCGTGTAAGATGAAGAGGATTGGTGTGCAGGATGTCTATGGAGAATCCGGAAAGCCTGATGAATTGTACAAAAAATACGGGCTTGATGCTGAATCTATTGCAGAAGATGTTATGAAAGCCGTTAGGAAGAAATGAAAATGCAGAGCTGGATAATATATGGATTGATTGCGGCAGTTTTCTTTGCCCTTAATACTGTGATATACAAAGCTGCCCAGCAGAAAGGAAATTTCTCGCCTTATTACGGGCTTCTTATGTTTGGAATCGGGACGATGATTGTTTTGGGCATATTCTTCCTGTTTAAGCCAAGCTTTGAATTTGAATGGAAGTCCAGCGGCATGGCAATAATCGCAGGCGCTGTCTGGGCAATTGGGATGATAATGGTTGCAATAGCAATATCCCAAAAGGCTGATGTGGCAAGGCTGGCCCCGATTTATAATATAAATACCATCTTAGCTGTTTTGATGGGAATAATATTTTTAAAAGAGATTCCTGATGCCTCGCAGATGCTGAGGGTCATCGGAGGCGCTGTCTTGATTGTTATCGGCGCGATTTTGGTCAGCATATAATTAAAGGAAAGAATTAAAAATAGAGTTGCCATACAAAGCTTGTAGGTGAACAATTATGCAAATTTTTCTGGATACTGCCATATTGGATGAAATAAAGAGCGGAGCGGCTACAGGACTTGTTGACGGCTGCACAACGAACCCATCGCTCGCTGCAAAGGCAGGAAGAGAATACAATGAAGTTCTGAAAGAAATCTGCTCAATAATAAAAGGCCCTGTAAGCGCAGAGACTGTTTCGACTGATGCCGAGGGAATGGTAAAAGAAGGCATTGCATTTTCCAAGATTGCAAAAAATATTGTTGTCAAAGTCCCAATGACTGCTGAAGGAATGAAGGCGTGCCAGAGATTAACCAAAAAAGGAATAAAAGTCAATGTTACGCTTGTGTTTTCCGCAAACCAGGCTTTGCTTGCTGCAAAATCAGGGGCTTTTATGGTAAGCCCTTTTGTCGGCAGGCTGGACGACATAAATGAAGTCGGAATGAACGTCGTGAGGGAGATAAAGCAGGTCTATGACAATTACAAGTTCACAACGCAGATACTTGTTGCATCTGTGAGGAATACAAATCACGTATTGGACGCTGCCAAGATTGGGGCAGATATAGCGACATTGCCTTATTCTGTGTTTGAGCAAATATTTAAGCATCCACTGACTGATGCAGGGATTAAGAAATTCCTAGAGGATTGGGAAAAAGTTCCGAAGAAGAAGTGAATTGGTCATAATTATAGAATGTTTATATATTATTAAGGTTTGCTATCATTATGGCTAATAAAAATAAAATTTTTGTTTATTATTTTTTCTCAGAACCTATTAAAGATAACTATGATTTTAGAGACGACCGAGAATTTCTAATTGAATTTACTATTAATAACTGTAAACTAAGGTTGTATAAAGACCAATCGAATTTTATTGAAATGTTAAAAATTGAAATTATTAATTCAGATAGAGAACCTGATTTTATTGCACATTACTTTAAAAGATATATTCAGGCAGTTTTAAGATTGTGCTATTTGGTAGAGTTTAAATTTTCAAAAGTGTCTTCAAAAATGATAGGTGAGTTTAGTGACGAAACTGACAAACCTAAACTTAAGGAAGGTAAATTTATTTTTACAATAGAAAATGTTGTACCAGTTTTTAATAGACAAATGTTTCTTAATATGTTGCAATTATTTTCCAAAAAGCCTTCTCAGGTTGATCTACTCTCCTCTAATTTAAATTTTATAGACGATCCTATAGGGTCTTATTCCAATCTTTATAAAATAATTGAGTTTGAGTTTCATAGGAGTGATGATAAAAGAGATACAAAAATTATTTTAAAAGCTTCTAAGTTAAAAGAGATTGTTACTAAATTTAACTACGAAGGAAAAACTGGCGACAGTTTAATTGATTATATTGTCGATATGAGACATAAGTGTGATCATATGAAAGGTAGTGAATTTGATACTAAATTTGGTTTTTCCCCGTCAAATATAAACGATATTAAAGAAGTACAAAAATTTATACCTACTATGATAAAAATTTGTGCGCATGTTATTGATCCTGGATTTGAAATAGACTAGTGTCCAAACAAACCTTTTTATAACCACTGCTTATTTCAATAGCTGAATATGGAGACAATAATAAGAAGGAAGAAAAAGCCAAAACTCAGCCTGTTAAATTTAAAGCTGAAAGACTGGGGAAAAGGCACAGAGAATTTAAGTGAGGACATAGACAAGATAATATACTAAGTCATTGAAAAATTATACATTTTTATAGTACTTGATAATACTTATTCTATGGCTCAGCAATTCAATGTAAAGAACGCTAAAAAGCACGAGTCTTCCCATGACAGGAAGGTAAAAGAATTAGAGGAAGAGATATCAAAAACAAAATACAACAAGAGCACGCAGAGCCATATTGGACTGGCAAAGGCCAAGCTGGCAAAACTGAAAGAAGAGTATCAAAGAAAAGCCGCAGCCAAAGGGGGAGGAACTGGATTTTCTGTAAAAAGAAGCGGCGATGCAACTGTCATAATGGTAGGGTTTCCAAGTGTCGGGAAATCAACTTTGCTAAACGCATTGACAAACGCAAATTCTCCTGTAGGCGCTTATGCCTTCACGACATTGACATGCATTCCCGGGCTGATGGAATACAACCATGCAAAAATACAGGTGCTGGATGTTCCTGGAATTGTTGAAGGCGCTGCGACAGGAAGAGGACGAGGAAGGGAAGTTTTGGCATGCGCCCAAAGCGCTGACTTGGTTTTGATCATACTCGAGCCTTTCTATCCTGAGCATCTGGAAGTCATCAACAGGGAAATAAAAGAGACAGGGCTGAGATTAAACCAGAAGCCTCCTTTGGTCAGGATTTCAAAAAAGCCAAGGGGCGGGATTGACATAGGATCAACAGTAAGGCTTACAAAAATAAGTGAAGAGTCGATAAAAAACATCCTTAAGGAATTCAGGCTTGACAATTCAAGCATTGTAATAAGGGAGGACATAAATGATGACCAGCTGATTGATGCCATAGAGGGCAACAAGAGATATGTTCCTGCGATAACTATACTTAACAAGATAGACACTGTTGACAGCCAGGAGCTGGAGAGGGTAAAATCTGAACTGGAGCCGGACATATGCATTTCAGCTGAAAAAAAAGTGAATATTGAGGAGCTTAAAGGACTTATTTTCAAAAAGCTTAATTTCATAAGGGTTTACTGCAAGGAATCAGGAAAAAAAGCAGACATGGATGTGCCCCTGATCATGAGGAAAGGCGATACTTTGAGGGAAATCTGCATGAAGCTGCACAAGGATTTTATCAATAAATTCAAGTTTGCAAGGATATGGGGGAAATCCGTCAAATTTCCCGGGATGAAACTGCGCAGGCTTGACCATGTAGTTGAAGACAATGACATTGTTGAAATCCATACAGGATGACACGTTTCGTTAAATCAGCATGACAGCAACAACAACGTGATAGAGAGATTTCACGAAAGTTTTAGGCAACGTGATAAAGTAATGCGTGGATTTAAAGGCAATCAAAAGCAATATGCAGAAAACTTTAAGACATACTATAATTTCGTGAGAAAGCACAAAGAACTAAAGACAACCCCAGCAAGAAGGGAAGGGATAAACGAAAGTGATTTATGGAAAAAATTATTAGAGAAAAGTCTTAAATAGACCTTTACTTTTTCTTTTATTGAGGTGATATATAATGCAAACAAGGGCTAAAGCTACTCAAGTTTTTGAAGTGAGAATTTGGAGTAAGAAACATTTTGGAGAGAAGTTAACTCCAGTTAGATTTACTAATATCTATAATGGATTTATTATTGATGCAAAGACCAAAGAAAAAAAAGCTTTTGATTCTGCTGGGCAATTATTAAAGGCAGTCGAAGAACTTTATATAAGGGCAGAAAAGTCTAAACAAGCCGATAGTTAAAAGTTTAAGAAATAAATGAGGTAATTAAAATTATTGACATACACTTAAGGAAAACAATTTGGAATAAAATCCAGTCATGGATTTCAAAATCTGATAAGGATAAAGATGCTTTTGACAAATTTATAGCTTTATTTATCTCTTGCAATATATTTTATAGTTTATATGCTAAAACAAAAGACGAAAATGCTAATTTATTATTTGAAGACAGAAAAAATTGCCTTGCAATAAGCGAACTTATAAGAATTACCACAGAAAATCTTACACTTACCAAAAACTTTTATGAATATCTTTCTACTAAAAATTTTACACTTAAATATAAGAGGGTGAATTTAATAAATAAATTAAATGATGATTTAACTTCTTTTAAAAATAAAGAAATAAATCAAAATAAGTTATTGAAAACAATATTAGAATGTCTTTATGCAGTAAGATGTAATCTATTTCATGGAGAAAAGAGTATAACAAGAAGACAAAGGGGACTCATGAATCATTCTACTAGTTTGTTAAAATCTCTTTTAGACATAGCTTTGAAAGATTATAAGAAGCGATATCTTAAATTTATAGGAAATGCCCAAAAATCAGCACCCGACACTTAACGCCATATACTTAACATCCGATAGTTGACAATACCTGGTTGACATAACATTTATAAATCTCAAAAGATTTCCAAGTTTAATGAAGAAATTATATAGCATCATGGCCCAGATAGGGTTTGCGTTCTACAGGATATTTTCAGGCTTCAGGTATTTTTTCTTTTATTTTAGGCTTTAGCTTAATTTTTAACTCAAGATATATTTTTACGCTTTTGGCGCGCCTGCAAGCAAAAATAATATATACCCTTGAAAGTTATCTGGCAAAGATGAACATTACAGTAACCGGATTCAGCGGCACGGGCAAAACAACAATCTCCATGCTTTTAGCGAGAAACATGAATAAGAAGCTGATTTCCACTGACGACGAAATAAGAAAATCCATGAAGCTCAGCCCTGAGCGGATAGTTAAGATATACAGCTGGGAAAGGCTGAGAGAGGCAGAAGCCGGAGTTATAGAAAACATAAGCGAGCTGGATGATTATGTGCTGGATGCAGGGTGCGGAGTTTTGCTGCGAAATGAGAACGTTGTCAACCTGAAAAAGAGCGGAGTCATTGTATTTCTTACTGCCGATGCAAAAACCATAGCCTCCAGGCTGAAAAGAAAAGAGGAAAAAGCAGATTTTACAAAAAGCAACTACATAGACAAGGTAAAGGGCGCTTTGGACGAGTTTGAGACAAGGCACAGAAAGGCTGCGGATTACGCAATCGACACATCTGATATGAGCCCGGAAGAGGCCTGCAGCCTGATAATGCATTATGTGCAGCTGGAGATGCATTAAGCCGGCTTTATGGAAATAAAAAAATTGGCGGAAAGCCTGAACCCTGCTGAAAGAAAAGTCGCCAGGGTCCTGGATGAGATCAATTCTTTTGATGGAATAATCAAAGCAACCGGGCTGAAGGATGTAGAGGTCATGAGGGCCCTGCAGTGGCTTCAAAACAAGAATATCGTAAAGATAAAAGAATCGCAGAAAGAGGTTGTCTCACTTGATGAAAACGGGATTAAATACCTGAAATTCGGGCTGCCTGAAGCGATTTTTCTTGAAAATATTGAAAAGCCTGTTTCTATGGGCGAACTCGGAAAAAAAACCGGACTAAGCAGTGAGGAGCTGGCTATTTCCCTTGGAGTCCTGAAATCAAAAGCTGCCATCGAGATAAGGAAGGACAAGGAAATTATTGTTTCAATAACAGAGCACGGAAGGCAGCTTCTGAAAAACGGGTTTGCCGAGCAGCAGTTTCTGAAGGAGAGCTTCCCGAAAGAGATTAATCTTCTCAGGGGAGAGGAAAAATTATCTCTTGAAAACCTGAGGAAAAGGAAAAAGATTGTAAAGGTCGAGCTGAAAAAGACTGTCACTGCAGAGCTGACAGAGACTGGAAAAAAGCTGCTGAAAGAGAAGTTTGAGGATGATCTGATTGAAAAGCTTTCGCCTTCGATGCTTAAATCAGGCTCATGGAAGGAAAAAAGATTCAGGAGGTTTGACGTAAAAGTCAATGTACCTAATGTTTTTGCCGGAAGGAAGCAGCATTACAGGAGATTCTTGGATGAGATAAGGCAAAAATTTGTTGCGCTCGGATTCCAGGAGATGTCAGGCCCCATAGTAGAGACTGACTTCTGGGACATGGATGCGCTGTTCATGCCGCAGTTTCATTCGGCAAGGGACATCCACCAGGGCTACTACATAAAAGAGCCAAAATATGCAAAGGACCTGCCTGAAGATAAGGTTAAAAATGTAAAATCCAGCCATGAAAGCGGATTCGGCACAGGCTCAAAAGGATGGAGATATGATTTTGATGTTAAAAGAACCCACAGGCACATATTAAGGACGCATGACACATCAATTTCTGCAAGAACCCTTGCTTCCAAGGACCTTAAAATCCCAGGAAAATATTTCCAGATATCAAGATGCTTCAGGTACGATATTGTTGACGCAACGCATCTGTCTGATTTCAACCAGGTCGGGGGATTTGTAATAGAGGAAGGAATAAATTTTGGCCACCTGAAGTCATTATTAAGGATGTTCGCAGAAGAGTTTGCAGACGCAAAAGAAATTAAGATAGTTCCGAGCTATTTCCCTTTTACAGAGCCTTCTGCGCAGCTCATGGTCAGGCATCCGGACATCGGGTGGATTGAGCTTGGAGGCTCAGGAATATTCAGGCCTGAGATGGTCAAGCCCCTGATAGGAAAAGAAGTCCCTGTCATTGCGTGGGGAGTCGGATTAGACAGGTTAGCGATGTTCAAGCTCGGAATCAAGGATATAAGGCAATTGTTTTCGCATGATTTGGAGTTTTTGAGAAATGCAAAAGTGATTTGAATGCCGACAATAACATTTTCATTAAAGGATTTGCAGAACCTTGTAGGAAAAAAGCTGAAAATAGAGGAAGTTCATGACTTTGCGCTGTATGGGAAGGCAGAAGTTGAAGCTTACGACGGGGAAACTGACGAAATTAAAATAAATTTTGAGGACACGAATCTGCCCTATTTGTGGTCGGTTGAGGGGTTTGCAAGGCTGCTGAGAGGAATTCTTGGACTGAATAAGGGAATTCCCGAGATTAAGCTGAATAAGGGAAACTACCAGGTGATTGTAGACAAGTCAATAATGAAAGACAGGCCTTTCATCGCATGCTTTGCCGCAAAAGGAAGAAAAATAGATGATTATCTGCTGAAGCAGATTATCCAGCTGCAGGAAAAGTTTTGCGAAGGCTACGGAAGAAAAAGGCAGAAAGTCTCGATTGGCCTGTATTCCTATAAAAAAATAAAATTTCCGCTGCATTACAAGGCGGTTTTTCCGGAGTCTGTAGAATTTGTGCCGTTGGAATTCAAGGCAAAAATGAACCTGAAGGAAATACTTTCAAACCATCCTAAGGGGGAGGAATATGCCTGGATTTTAGACGGATGGGAAAAATATCCTATTTTGATGGATGATAAAAATGAAGTCCTGAGCTTCATTCCTGTAATAAACTCTGATTTCACCGGAAAGCTCGAGATTGGCGATGAGAATATTTTTTTCGAGGCCACGGGAACTGATGAAAGCGCAGTAAATCTTGCCGCCAGCATTTTTTCTTATGCTTTATCCGACAGGGGGTTCCATATTTATTCTGTTGAGGTAAAATACCCGAATAAAAAAAATGAGACTCCGCATTTGGAGAATGAAAAAATCCTGATTAAGAATGAGCATATAAAACAAATGTTCGGGCTGGAATTGAAAGAAAATGAGGTAAAATCTCTTCTTGAGAAGGCAGGGTATAACTTCCATATGTCGGTAAATCGCTCTGCGATTTCCGAGCACACTCAAAAACCAAAGGTTTTTGATGATTACA
>JACPMV010000029.1 GCA_016185845.1 Candidatus Woesearchaeota archaeon
AAATAGCGGAGAAGGCAAGCCGCTTTATGAATGGTTGGATGAACTTCCAAATAAAGGCGCTGTTCCTGAATAAATTTTTAAACTACCAATTCTTTCCATTTCTTATGTCCAACTACGACCTAGAACTGAATAAAGTCATCGAAAGAATCAGGAAAGACAACGCCAAGATGGTCTGCATCCAGCTGCCAGACGGCTTAAAGCCAAGAGCCAAGGAGATAAAAGAGGCAATAGAAAAAAATACAGGCGCTGACTCAGTAATCTGGATGGGCTCCTGCTTTGGAGCCTGCGATGTTCCTCTGCAGGTAGAAAGATTAGGAGTTGATTTGCTTATCCAGTGGGGCCACTCAACCTGGAGAGGCACCTGGTATTAACCTTTAAATATCTCCCCTTATTCTTTTTTTTCTGATGAAAACCTACTTTGCAGTTACTGGTGTTGTAAAATACAAAAACAGGATTTTAATCCTTAAAAAAGCTCCTGACGATTACAATTTTCCAAACTGTTGGAGCTTCTGTTCAGGCTACATAAAGGAGTTTGAGTCGGCGGAAGATACCCTTCTTAGGGAAATCAAGGAGGAAACAGGCTTGAAGGCGAAAATTATGAAAAAAGGAAGAATATTTCTTCAAAAATACCCAGCCAAGGGCAAAGAGTTTTATGTAATGCCCTTTCTTTGCAAAGTAAATTCAGGAAAAATAAATTTAGACCATGAAAATACTGAATACAGGTGGGTAGCCTATGAAGACATAGTCAAATACAGTACAGTCCCCGGGCTTAGGAAAGATTTAAAAGTACTTGGCTTATTATAGGGGACATGAAACCAAAAGTATTTCTGGCAGCAGACCACGCAGGATTTGATATGGAGCAGTACATCAAATCCCATCTTCAAAAAAATGGCTATCAGGTGGAAGATTGCGGAGCATCTAAATATGATGCAGAAGACGACTATCCGGAATTCATGCTCAGGGCGGCAAAAAAAGTTTCATCAAATAAAGGAAGTAAAGCCATAATTTTTGGCGGCTCCGGGCAGGGCGAGGCAATAGTTGCAAACAAGGTAAAAGGCATAAGGGCTGCAGTCTATAACTGCAAAAACCTGGATTTAATCAGGCTTTCAAGAACGCACAACAATGCGAATATTCTTTCAATTGGCGCAAGATTCATCGGCAGAGAGCATGCATTAAAAGCAGTAAAATTATGGCTCTTAACTGATTTTTCAGGCGGGCCAAGGCACAAGAGAAGGCTGAAGCAGATGGAAAATATCGAGAAAAACTTATGCAAATAAAATGCAGTTTCTAAACTATTTTCTTGCTTCAATAATCTCATATCTTGGCTTATTGGCCGGAATTCTCCTGGTTAAAATCGCGCCCGAAGAGCAGGAGCCTTTGCGCAAATATTTTGAGTGGCTGAGAAAATCAATCCTGCTAATGATTTTTTTATTCCTGATTTTCTATTATTCAAATAGCCTGGCTTATATAGCTGCATTGATGGTTTACTTTGCTTTCATTATCTTTATTGAGTACAGATTTGGCAGCTTACTAAAAAAATCCATAATAATCTACACTGCTTTGGGAATGATATTCTACCTAAGCTCAAAAAACCCGAATCTGTTTGCAATAGGGTCATCATTGATTTTTTTGCATGGAATGCCGGCAGCTTCGCTTATGTTCAGAAAGAAAGGAAAAAACTATGCTGGAATCTTTCTGCATAACCTGGGATTTTTGGCTGTCGCAAACCTTGCCTATTTTATCTGACTACCATTTCTCGCTTCTTATTTTCATGTAGAAAGCAAGGTGATTAACTAGTATATCCAATGCAAAAGTCAATAAAACAGATATTGCGAATATTTTCAAGGTTACATCAAAAAAAGGCGCTGTCAATGCAAACACTCCAAGCACAAAGTCTATTTGGTCAAACGGGATGAACCTTTCTCCTGGCTTTATTCCGATCCTTCTCTTAAAAAAGCTTTTTATGGAATCGCCTGCCAAAGCGCCAAAACCCATCAGAAAGCCAAGCAAAAGCCAGCTGTCATAATCAAAAAAAGACAAGTTTCTGAAGAATTCAACATCCTGCAGGAGAAACTGGATATAAGCAACAATAACAGCAAAAGCTATTCCAAAAATAAATCCCCTGAAAGTCTTATGGCTTCCAAGAACCCTGCCGCCATTGACCTTTTTGCCGAAATCAACCGGAAAATCAAACAGCCCTATCTTTTTTACCATTACGGGGGCCATGTTGGCAAAGTAAGCTGGCAGCATGAAATAAAAGCATCTTGACACGAAAGGCAAAAATTCCCTTATGCTTAAAAACAAGCCATTGCTTGAATAATTCTGCAGGATAAATGCAAAGGCCAGTATATTAAAAGCCAATACATAATTTTCCGAGACTCCCTTTTTGTATTCCCTGCTGTAAGCCGAATCTGGAAACTGCCTGATGAATCCAAGCCTGAAGCGCTTTTTTGAAAAAGGAGCCAACGGCGAGACTTCATTTACTGTCAAGTAATCAAGAATGATATGCGACAAATAAGGCACCAAGACCAGCATAAAATAATATGGTTCAAATAAAATACTTAATGCAATTGCAACAGGGATCCCTATGATCACAAATCCGAAAGGCTCCTGTACCCACGTTCTAAGGTACCTCTTTTCCTTGGTGAACAGCCATTTTGCTATATGGTCCAAGTCAAGCAGCATCCCAAAAATGGCCGATGCAGCTATTATCTCGCCCGAGGAAGCTTTTTCGCCCAAAATCAAAAAAAGCAGGCTGAAAGACAGCAAAAAGTGGTTAAGCCAGTTCATTATGGAAATTTTTAAATAACCCGTTTAAATATTTTTTGCAAAGTGATTTTATGGCATACCCAATAACCAAGCTTTGGCTGATTCCTCTTTTGAGGATTTTAATCAGAAAGATTGAAGGAATTGAGAACATACCGGCAAGCGGAAGTTTCATAATAGCCTCTAATCATGAGAAAATTATTGATTCATTTTTTATTTGGTATGCAATAGTCAGCAAGCTAAACAGAAAAGTGCATTTTATAGCAAGGCCGACAAATAAGCTTGAAAAAATATTTCCTAAGCAATGGGTTGGCTGGATTCTTGTTTTTGACAGGAAGAAAGGGTATGCGGAAGCTTTGGAAAGGCTAAACTCAGGGGGAATAATAGGCATTTACCCTGAAGGAAGCACAAAAATAAAAAAGAAGCTTAAGACAGGAGCCATACGCCTGGCTATAGGCTCAAACAGGCCAATATTGCCAGTTGGCTTAAACTCTTCATGGAAGCCTTTTACTTCAACTATAAGGATAGGAAATCCATTTTATGCTGATAGGCATGCAGACATACATGTCCAGACTAAAAATCTCATGAAAAAAATATATAGGCTAAAAAACTCCTTTTCCTGAATATGGCGTCTTAACTGTTTTTAGAAAAATTATTAAGCAGCTCTAAATATTATATCCGGATGAAGTTCAAACTCAACATTCCAAACAAGATAACTATTATCAGAATAAGCCTCATACCCCTGTTTGCAGCGATACTTCTGGCTGAAATCCCCCACAAGAGCATACTGTCTGCATTTGTCTTTATAATGCTCTCGATCTCGGATTTTTTTGATGGCTATCTTGCAAGAAAAAAGAAACAGGTCACGGAGCTCGGCAAGCTCATAGACCCTATTGCGGACAAGCTGCTTATCTCGACAGCTTTGGTTTTTCTTGTTGCAGGCAAAGACATCCCTTTATGGATGGCGGCAATTATAATAGCAAGGGAGCTTATAGTAACCGCGACAAGAATTTATTTGCTTCCTGACAATCTGGTTATTCCGGCAAGCAATTTCGGCAGGGCGAAGACTGTAGTGCAGAGCATAGCGATTGTGGCTGTTCTTTTGCAGCTGCCGTTCAGCTGGCATTTGATGCTGATTGCAGTCCTGCTCACTTTGGTTTCCGGAATCGAATATTTTGCAAGGTTAAGGAAGCTTACCCGGGATAAAATAGTAAATGTTCCTAATTTTATAACTCTGGCAAGATTTTTGCTGATAATGCCGTTTGCCTATTATTTCCTGAACTCCAAAATAAACATTTCACTGATTATTTTTGCCGTAATAGCCCTGAGCGACAAGCTGGACGGGATTTCAGCAAGGCTGATGAAGCAGGCAACAAATTTCGGCAGCGCCTTTGATTCTACTACAGACTGGCTGTTTATTTTTACAACTCTAATGCTGTTTATTTATTCAAAATATATCCCGCTGCATTTTGGCATTTCTCTGTTCATTTTCCTGGTTTTTATTGCAATAATGAAAATTTACTATCTTAAAAAATACAGGGAAATCATGACTTCAGCAATAAGCAGGCTTGCAGTGGGCGCAGGCTATCTGACAATTTCGTCTTTTTTGATTAATTTTGCATACAAGGGAATTTTTTTGACAGTCTCGCTTGTGATGGCAATGCTCACTTTAATCATATTTTTCTACAAATCAAGAAAAAAATCAGCTAAATGAGCTTCTTTACCCTTATTGAAGAGACCATCAGCAGCGCAAGGACCAGATAAATATAGGGGTAAAATTTTACAGGGACATCTGCAAAATAGGCTGCAGGTATTATCAGCCCGTTCAGGGTTATCGGCATGCCTCTGTAAACCCCTTTCATGTCCATTATGTTATACCTTGCAAGCCTCAGTATCCCGCAGAACAGGAATACAGAAAATGCAACGATGCCGAACAAAAGCTGCGGCTGGCCCATGCTGTATGCAGCCTGCATCAGGCTGAACCCGAATATTGCCGGAGCAACCCCGAAAGACACAGTGTCTGCCAGCGAGTCAAGCTCCTTGCCGAATTCATTCTGCTGGCCGAGAATTTTTGCAACCTTGCCGTCCAGGTAGTCTATTGCGGCGGCAGCAAGCAGCAAATAAGCGGAATATACAAAATTGTTGCTTATGGCAAATACAATGCTCACCAGCCCCAGGCCGACATTCGCCAGCGTAAACAGATCTGCAAATTTTAAAAGTGAAAAAATCCTGAATTCATCATCTCTTTTTTTCCTTAAAAGCCTGAATTCCGATTTTACAAGCGCGTATACTCCTGAGATTACTGTAAGAATCAATGCCGTGAGAAGCAGGTACCAGTCAATTTCACCATTTAGGATTGGAGGTATCAATGCCATTACCTGGAAAAAATAAGTTGCCTTCCCGATTATGCCCGGCTTGAATTCGCTTCTTAGGTTCTTATAGATAAGATAGACTGCTCCAATGACGGTCAGCATGTCCCTTGCAATGATTATGAGCGCCGCCCACCATGGCATTATTCCCTTCAGTGTCAATACTATCAAAGCCAAATTAATCAGTAATTTGTCCGCAAACACATCAGCTATCGAGCGCAGGGCAGACGGGTATTTTTTTGCTATGAATCCTTCGAGAAACCCAACAAATGCAGTAAGCGTAAAAATGAAAAGCGCAATGCTCTTCCTGTTCAGCAAAAGCGATACTGCGGCTACAAAAGCCAGAATCCACCTGAGCAGCGTTAGGGCAAAGAATACCCTTTCCTTCCTGATTTTAAGCTTCATTTTAGAACAGCGATGATTGTCTGGCCAGCTTTCGTCCTATCGCCGGTTTTGACTTTTAACTTTAAGTTCCTGGGCAAAATAATGGTTGTCTGGCTCCCCAACGCTATGAATCCTATTTTCTGCCCTTTATCAACTTTTTGATTAGCCTTCACCATAATCCTTCTTGCAAGAAATCCGGCAATCTGTATCACTTTTATTTTAATATCCTTATTTTGCATTATTATCTCATTCTTTTCATTCTCAAGGCTTTTTTCCAGGTCATAAGCCTTGAAAAACCTTCCTTTTGTGTGCTTTACTGATTTTATGACCCCTTCCATTGGCGCCCTGTTGTAATGCGCGTCAAAAGGCGACATGAAGATTGATACGGCATAGCATTGATTTGCAACATCTTTAGTGTAGGTTTTGATTTTCCCTAGTAGGCCCTTTTTAATTTTAATATTTCTCTTTGAAGTATCTATTATGCTTATTATCTTTCCGTCAGCAGGAGCAACTATATTGCTGCCTTTTGGTATGGCTCTTTTGGGGTCCTTGTAGAAGTTCAGCAGGAATGCTATCGCTAATATTGCAATGAACAATAGTATGGCAACTGCCCAAAGTATCATATATTCTTGATTACTTGTTCAGTTTAAAATATTTTCCTTAATGCCTTGTTGTTGTATACCAAAATCACTAACCCAGCAATAACCAGCGCAATCCCATAAATGACATGCTTCAGATGAGATGTTTCTTCTCCCAGTCCGATTCTGGCATGAAACGCATGCGAAGAAAAAGCAATCAGCATTCCTGCGAAAAGAATCAAAGTCCCTATGATATCAGCCAGCTTTTTTTTCATGTAAAAAAATAAAAAAAAGAGCTTATGCAGCTCCTTCCTTGACGCCGTAGGAAACCCCGAGGCTGACAGCTCCGACTGCAAGATGCAGGTATGTGATATTGGCATCTATGCCGAAGAATTGTGCTAGCAATCCGCCGACTCCCGGAATAAACCACAAAACTCCAAGCACCAATCCTGCAACTCCAAGCCACATGTTTGTAGCCTTTGCAGCTCCTCCTTTATAGCCGAACCATATTACTGCTGCTCCGCCCAATAAATGAACAACATTTTGCAGCGCGTTTACTCCAAACAGCCCCAGAACCGGATTGTTTACAAATCCAACCAATCCCAGCAAAACTAAAACTGCTCCTAAAACCAAAGCATACGTCTTTTGTACATCTGCGATACGAATCACCTCCATGATTCAAAAATTATACCCTTTGAGAATGTGTATTTAAAGTTTGTTGTTAAATTTAAGTATGGAATATATTTTGGGAAATATATGTTGAAACTTATATTAGAAAGGTTTTTAAGTTAATTTGAATACTATCTGGCTATGGCTTACACAATAATTGACTGCTATACTGACGAGCCTGCAGGCCTTGGAGTTCCCCCTTATTTGGGAACTTATTCTAGGTACATAACTGGCTATCTTGATGAAGATGTTAATTACCTGACTATTGATGATTTAAGGCTGTGGAAGAAATTTAACGGAATAATACATGAAACAAAGAAATCGCAAAAAACAGATATTACAACTTATAATTTAAGCGCCAATCATAAAAATGTAAATGAAATATTGCAGAAAACAGACACATTGATAGTTGTTCTTGGTGTTCATGTTCCTGGAAAGTACCTTTCTGCAATACCCGGCACACTGCATGAGATAATCCCGATGATATCCGGATTAAAATGCAAAAAAATACTTACAGGCCCTGCTGTCTTTGGCACTCAGCTTTTTGGCGGAAAATTTCATGAGAAAGCTGATCTATCTGTATTTGACAAGGTTTCCTATGAAATGTTTAATTTCCTGTACAAGGATGTAAAAGAGTATTCTGTTAAAGGCGCTTCTATCATTAAACAGATTCCTGACATAAGGATGATTGAGATTGAGACAGGCCACGGATGCGATATAGGAAAATGCAGCTTTTGCACAGAGCCTATAAAGAATAAGGTTGAATTTAGGGAAAAAGAGGACGTTTTGAATGAGGTTATTGAATTTTATAAACTGGGTGCTAGGTATTTTAGATTGGGAAAGCAGACCTGCTTCTATACATTGTCTTATGCAGTTTCATTGCTGGAAGAGATTCATTCACATTGCCCCGATATCAAAGTTCTCCATATTGACAATGTCAATCCTGTAAAAGTGGTAATGGATAAAAAAAATGATTTTGCAATTACAAAAGCAATAGTTAAATATTGCACTTCAGGAAACATAGCAGCTTTTGGAGTCGAGTCTTTTGATTTGGAAGTTGTAAAAGCCAACACATTAAATACATCTCCACAGGTTGCTTACGAGGCAATCAAAATATTGAATAAATTTGGTGCAGAAAGAGGTCCTGACGGAATGCCTAAGTTTTTGCCCGGAATCAATATAATATTCGGCCTTCGCAATGAAACCAAAAAAACCCATGAGGAAAACATGAAATGGCTTTCAAGAGTCTATGATGAAGGGCTGATGCTTAGGAGGATTAATATTCGTCAGGTCGCAATATTTGAAGGCACTTCATTGTTTGATGAAGGAAAAGACAAATTCCTTCGTAAAAACAAAAAATTCTACTGGAAATGGCGCAACGAGATCCGCCAGAAGATAGACTGGCCAATGCTGCAGAGAGTTGTTCCTTCTGGAACAGTTTTAACCAACTGCTATGCAGAGATTTACGATGGAAATACAACTTTTTGCCGGCAATTTGGCACTTATCCGCTTATTGTTGGAGTGAAAGGACGTCTTCCATTAAAACAATTCTACGATTTGGAGATAACCGGGCATATGCTGAGGTCTATTACTGGGAAGGTTGTGGTGGAGAGGGAAGTAGAGGTTAAAAATTAGAAAATTTAATAAATTTATATATAATTATTAAGAATAAAAATGAATAAAAACCAACTAATAATTACCTTGGTTATTATTAGTATCTTATTATTAAACTCATGTACTATTTATCCGACTGTCGATTCTTTAACTTCTTCTCAAGATGTTCAAAGCATCAGTAAAGAAGGCTTTAAAACCGATAGACAACTTACGATTACGGGAAATTATAACTTGACAAATTTGTATATTCAAAATAGGATAGAAATTGAAACTAGAGAGAGTAAACATTCTATAACAATTAGGTACATATATGCTATTGGATTAATTATATTTTTATTTTTTTCAAGTTACCTCACTTATAAGTACAAAGTTAAAAAATTAAAACATTAATCTTTTAGAAATTTAATCATATCCTTACCATTTTGTTTTAGTCTTATTATGCTAGATTTGCCAATACCATCAACTTCTATAAGCTCCCATTCGTCAATTAATTTATGTATATAGGCTCTAGTAACTTTCATATACATTTTGCTTAAATGAGTTCTGTCAATCTTTTTTGTTGCTGTTTCAGGATAAATGAACTTTACAATTTGTTGTTTAGTGACTTCTTCTTTTTCAGATATAAATTTTAAAACATCTATGAGTTTTTTGTCAGGTAAATGTGTTTTATAAGTTGGTATAAACAACACATCTTTCATACCTATTGTTTGAGGTTTTAATTTCTTTATTGGATTACCTCCATAATCATAACTTTCAGGAATTACATAATAAGGTTTGATAAAATTTCCATTTTCTTTACACATCATAGCGGCCATCACTCCTGCAATTGAGCAGATTTTACTACCTGTAGAAACATTGATAAAAATATTATTCTGCTTTTCAACATCTATAATTTTACGAATTTCATTTAGTGTTTTATATATATCTCGTATGTTTATATGTATTTCATTAATATCAGAGATATTAACTTCTTTTAACTTTTTTACAATTTCTTCAACATATAATTTTGCATCTCCTCCATCAGGTTCTTGAGTTAGCAAATAAACTTTATCCGCCCTCATCTTAATCAACGGAAGCGTAATTCTTTCTATATCAAACCCAACTGGTACGATATGAACTCTGAGTTCTTCTAACATTTTATTAACTTGTTAACACTATTAACATAACAAGTTATTTATATATCTTTTGAATCTAGAACCTCACAGCTAAAAATATAAGGGTAAAATGACAATGAAGTTTGTTAATTTGGAAGAAGCTAGGAATGAAATGTTAGCAGAGTTTGAAATAGATATACAACAAAATAAACTGTATACCAGCTCTCGTCTTAAAGAGGATAGTGCTCAAATATACTATAAATTATTAAAAGAAGCAATCATAAAATATAATGAAGCCCACATTACATCAAAAATTAGGACTCAGGATTTGTTAAAAACTCACATGCCAAGAAGAACTCCATCAGGAGGTACAATTCTAGCAAAGGTGCCAATAGACGCGCCCGAAACCCTTGCAGAGGGAGAGTTTAATAGATTTTATGTTAGAGGAGTATGCAAACTGGCAATTCAAAAAAATAAAAGAGTAATAGCTTATAGGGCTAAAGATGTGATGCAACCTAGAATAGAATCTCAAGCAAAAATAGGACAACCATTTAATCCAGAGTCACTACTTGAAGATCTTAGAAAAAATGTTGGTGTAGACACTGCTTTAGGAGTACCTGCTGGACCAAATTCTGGGCTTAGTATAAAATTAGAGGAGTAATGAAAAAATGCCAAACGCAAAAACTCATTTTCTTGTCGGTGCTGGAGTAGGAGCGATAGCTTACTGCATTATAAGGAAAGTTCAGAATCAACCTATTGAGCTTCCAGGGCTTTTAGGCATGGGGCTAGCTGGAGGAGTGGCAGGATTGCTGCCTGACATAATTGAGCCAGCTACATCTCCAAATCATAGGGGGCTTGCGCATAGCATTGCGGCTTTGGCAGTGATAGGCTCCAGCATAGGCAAATTACACGAAAATCAAAACTTAGAAGCTGCCCAAAAGGAACTATTGATTACACTTGCTTTTGGATACGGGAGCCACCTATTGCTTGACGCAGGCACTCCTGCAAGTTTGCCAATAATTTAAATTATTAAAACATTAACTAATGGGGGTAAAAATGAAAAAAATACAAAATCTGAAGATTATAACTTTATGTTGCTTAACCTTAATTTTATTTGTTATAGCTGGATGTGGAGATGGTACAGGATTTGCAACCGCTCCACCAAATTGCCCGAAATTTGATTGTAAATTGACAACTAAGCAAGCAACCCAATTTGAGTCTAAAATCAAGGATGATAAAGGTGGATGTTTTGCTGGATTAGCAGATTGTTCAGCAAGTGTTAGTGTAAAGAATAATGAAAATCAACCAGTGTTAGTTCATCTAACTGCAACATGCAGAACTGTGGATAAACAAATACCGACAGAATCTAAAAAATATTGGATGCAGCCAGAGGAAGAATATAGTTTTGATATCCCTAGTGGTGCCGGAATTGGAAATGATTGGAGATGCGAAAATTTTCTTATTCATAGCAGCCAGATTGCTGGTTGTGAGGTATATGAAGTCAAGTAACTGAGGTGATACAAATGCCAGAGGAAGAATTAATCCAAAAAGTTTGGGAAAAAGGAAGAGTCATCTTTGGACATGACCCAAAAGTATGGAGAAAGGACGATTGCGAAGCTCCAATAAAGAGAGAAGAGCATGGCAATCGAGATTCTAAATATGGTTGGGAAATAGACCACATAAATCCCAATGGTGGAGACAGCTTATCTAACCTTAGGCCACTACAATGGCAAAATAATCTTCACAAAAGTGATGGAAGATTAGGGTGCATTGTGACTTATTAGATGGGCAATTTGCCCATTTTATTTTCCCAATGTTTATATATCCTCGCAGATGGATAGGTAATCAAAATCCCAGCCTCAAAAATAATAAAATTCGGAAAAAATGGCATGGCTGTTGTAATTCCGCCGGAATATGTCAAAAACACTCTTGCGAAGTGTTTTTGAGCATGCTCGAAAATCGTAATAATAAACTAAAATTTGCGATTTTCGACACATGAAAGAAAGGAATATTAAAGTAGGCGATATTATAAGTTTTGAGGTATATAAAATAAAACAAACTCATAAATAACTTTACTCTTAGCTTAACAGACGAAAATTATATAAAGGAATATATATTGTGATTCCTTATGAAGCAAGACATGATACTTATATCGAAAAAGGAGTATGAAGGAATGAAAGAAACAATAGAGATACTTCAAAATTCAGATATGATGAAGCAGATTTTGGAGAGCGAAAAGAACATTGCCAAGGGCAAAATAAAAAAGCTAAAAGTTTAATAAATATTGTGGGTTCCTATTGCTTCTACGATTATCCGCTTTTTATCATCATCAATGCCGTAAATCATTCTGATATTGGAGCCAAGCCAGCAACTCCATTTTCCGCTTAGCTTCCCATGCAGGGGATGCGCGCCTATTTCCGTTCTTGGAGACAGCTTTAATCTTTGAAGCTTTTTTATAATATCATGCCTTTCTTTTATATAGTCTTTCAGCCTTTTTTCTGTTCTGTTATTTGCAGTATAAATTTCGTACATAATAAAGTATTAAGCACAGTACTATTTAAATTTTGGTTTTGAATTATATAATTAATTTTGCAGAAACCGAATTAACAATCAATATTTCCCAAAACCCTTAAATACCATAAATAATTTCGTTCTGAAAAATTATCCAAGAGGTAAAAATGAAACCAGGAGCAAAAGTCAAAGTCCATTACACAGGAACATTAGATGACGGAACTGTTTTTGATTCAAGCGAAGGAAAAGAGCCGCTGGAATTCACGATAGGGGAAAACAGGGTAATCGCGGGATTTGAGAACGGAATAAAGGAAATGAAATTAAACGAGGAAAAGAGCATCAAAATCAGCGCAAAAGACGCCTATGGCGAAAGGGATGAAAGAATGGTTGTTTCTGTCCCAAGAAGCAAATTTCCCCATGAGATAGAGGCAGGCGGGCATTTATTATTAAAAGGCCCTGAAGGCCAGAGAATGCCGGCAAAAATCATGGAAGTCAAGGACAACGACGTAATAATTGACCTGAACCACCCGTTGGCGGGAAAAGAATTGAATTTCAAGGTAAAAGTTGTTGGGATAAACTAACCTAAAGGTATTTAAATCGAACTTTTATTCTGGAATCTTATGCCTCTGTAGCTCAGTAGGTGGAGCGTACGG
Source organism: Candidatus Woesearchaeota archaeon (assembly GCA_016185845.1). Lineage (GTDB taxonomy): Archaea > Nanobdellota > Nanobdellia > Woesearchaeales > GW2011-AR4. The sequence continues at coordinate 12,639 of JACPMV010000029.1, forward strand.
CTGTTATCTATTAGCTGGACACCGTAAGAGAAATCCGGTATAGGTCACCAGTTCGAGTCTGGTCAGAGGCGTAAGGGGCCCATGTGGGCCTCTATTTTTCTCATCAAAACTATTATATATTGTAGAAAAAATCTACAATCTTATGCAAGCAATCGCTTTAAGGCCAATCAAGCACATCCTGGTCTGCACTAATGAACGAGAAACAGGAAAAGAATGCTGCTCGCATGTGCAGGGATATGAAATCTTTAGAGAATTAAAAGACTGGACAAAATTAAATGGGCTGTCCTCAAGAGTATGGGTCACAAGGACAGGCTGCCTGGGCTTCTGCAACAGCGTAGGCGCAACGATAGTTATTTACCCTGACCAGCTGTGGTTCAAGGAAGTGAAAAAAGAAGAAATACAAAAGATAAAGGATTTTATTTTAGATTCTATTAAATGATAAAACTTTATAAATTGATTTAATTTTCAGTACCTCAGGGGCCTGTAGTTCAGTCTGGTTAGAATGCTCGACTGATAATCTAGCTAAACTAGATCGATTCGAGTGGTCCTCAGTTCAAATCTGAGCAGGCCCATATTTTAAATTTTCCTTCACCACC
>JACPMV010000005.1 GCA_016185845.1 Candidatus Woesearchaeota archaeon
GTCAATCATGTTCCTATTGATTTCATAGAGCCGAAAATGTCAAGGCTTAAACTGAGGGAGCCGCTAATACTTGCGGGAGATATTGCCGGCAAGGTCAGCATTGATGTGGAGGTAGCCGGCGGCGGAACAACTTCGCAGGCAGAGGCTTCAAGGCTGGCAATCGCAAAAGCTCTTGTTGAATTTTCAAAAAGCGACAAGCTGAAGCAGATATTTTTGGAGTATGACAGGAACCTTATGGTTGCCGATGTACGGCGCAAAGAACCATCAAAACCTAACCGTCATGGACAGGCTAGGGCACATATTCAGAAGTCTTATAGATAAGAAGCTCAAATAAAGCTTATTTCGTCTAAATAAAAATTATTTATTCTTTTTTCATCAAATTAAGGTTTATTATTCCTTTATTTTTAATCATTTCCTAGGCCATAACCACTGGACATCTCCCGACGTAAAGCTTATAAAGGAAAAAATTCTACAAATTTTTTGGTTTGCTCATTTATTTGTAAATCACTTAAATGAAGTTTAACTTCCAAATTATAATTTTTGTTTCACTAAAATCATTTACGAAGTTTTCACATAAAAATAGTTGGTGATTTAAAATGTATTCGCCTAGAAATCAAAAGATTTGTTTGACAGAATTTATTCCAAGTAAAGTTATTCATAAAACTAATCCAGAAAAAAGTTTTGATTTAAACATAGAGGATATAAGAGTAAAACTAAATCAGAATTTTAAAAGAGAACTTTTTACAAGGCTATTAAAAAATTTTGGATGGGTAAGGTTAGAAAAGGAATTAAAAATTTCTAGACCTATGTTATATCACTATAAGAACAACAGAGTTAATAATATTTCACTTAAACAATTATTAAGATGTGCATCATTATTAGATTTGAATATTGAAGAAGTTAAAGACAAAATCGAATTTATTTTTTCACGAAGAGAACAAATTGATAAATGCTTAATTCTAGGGGCTAGTAAAAGGCATTATCAATTAAAAGTTTATAAAAAGGAGATTCCCAAAATAAAGGAATTAGTTAATAATAACATAATTAATTTTGAAGAATGGTTTGATAAATATATAAAATTAATAAATTTTGGCTCTAGAGAAATCATCAGTATAAATAAGACAACAAACAAAATTATTTGCAGATATAGCGGCTATTCACTCTCAAAGAAGAAAATTTTTGAAAATACATTCCCAAGGAAGATTGAAATTGATAAAGAATTTGAATATTTCTTTGGTTTGTGGTGCGGGGACAGAGTAGGAGAAGGAAGATTTGGTGTTGTAAATAAAGAGAAATCTATTAATTTAGCAACCAAAACGTATTTGTCAAGTCTTTATCAAAAATCAGTTTCTATATTACATGTAAATAAAGGTATAAATGTGCCTGATTTGGATTATGTAGACGGGATTTATATCAATAAATCCGAAACAAAAATAAAGGGATATTCCATATGGGTCTATTCGAAAAATGCTATATTATTTACTTTTTTTGATTATCTAAGAAAACATCTTAATCAATTGATTGAATTACTTCCTCATAAGAATATCTTTTTTGCTGGTTTATTTGATGCGGAAGGAAATGTATTTTTAGAAGATAGCTGCTTTAGATGGGCTTGCAAAAATAAATATTTAACAAAGATTTATATCAAATATCTTAAACAAATGAATTTATTTAAAAGGTATGATGGCGGTAATTTAGTCTGTAATAATCCCAAAGATTTTAGCGTACTGATTTTACCGTATTTAAGACACCCTAAAAAGATAAATGATTCTAGATTAGCCTGCTTTGGCAAAGGAAAACTTAATAACAAGTTTATATCAATCCTTAATGTCATTAAAGAAAATAATGGCTATGAAATGACAAAAATAGCAAAAGCTTTAAAAAAGGCCAAGGTTTACGCACAAATTGCATTCCTTCGAAGATTGAACTATGTTCAATGTCAAGGATATCCTAATAAAGTGTTTATAACTGAAAAGGGTATGGCTGCTCTCAGCCATGGAGGGAAGGACGAATGATTATACCAATCCGCTGTCTTTAGCTGCGGCAAGCCATTGGCGCATTTGTACGAGAAGTACACGGAGAGAGTTGGCAAAGGCGAAGACCGCAAGAAAATAATGGATGACCTGGGACTGCAGAGATACTGCTGCAGGTCAGTGTTCCTCGGGCATGTCGACCTGATAGACACTGCGGCGCAGTTCAAGAAATTTTAAATTATATTTTTTATTTATTTTCTTATGATGAAATTCATTGTCGAGCATCTTGAGCCTGAACTTTATGAGTGGTGCCTGATAGAGTATGGGCATATTTCTGAAATTGCCGGCAAGGAAAATTTGATTTTCACGAATATTAAAAATAAAAAGGGAGGAGATAAACTAAAAAAATATGGTACTGTTTATGAAAAAGGCATTTCCGAGCTGAATTTAAACAGAATTTGCGTTTTATCCCAATACGCGTCAAAAACATTAGCAGCAAATGACAAAAATAAATTCGAATATTTTGTATTTGGCGGTATTTTGGGCGACAATCCTGCCAAAAAAAGGACTGATATGATTATTAAAAATCTAAAAAATAAAAAAATAAAATTTAATGAAAGGAATCTTGGAAGCAGGCAGATGCCGACCGACAATGCGGTTTATGCCGCGAAAAAAGTTCTTGAAGGCGGAAAATTAAGCGATCTGAAGTTCGCTGACGAGCTTGAAATCCAGATAAATGAAAATGAATCCGTCATTCTGCCTTTCAGATATGTTGTTGATAACAATAAATCCATTATTTCTAAGAAACTGGTCGAGCATCTGAGGAAGAGGGAGGAGTTTTAAACAAAACCATTCTGTGAATATTTAAAATTTGTTAAATGTCCAATAATAACACCAAAAAAAGAAATAACAATAACTAAAAATAAAAATATAATTAACCACTTTAATATCCTATTTTCCTTATGTTTGAAATATGGAACTGCTATAATCGACCCTATTATTAGGGCATGATATATAAAAATTGAGATTAATCCAAGGAAAAGCCCTAAATTTAAAGGGATTTCTAGTAAATATACAAATCCTAATGGCATAAGAAATAACAAAGTTACAACAAACATACCAACTATTTTAAGAGGGTCACTTTTGTCATATACACCATAAATGGTAATGACTATGAGCGATAAAAAAGACATAAAAAGATATAACACTAGAAAAAACCACCATTTTGTTGTTAGTTTCCAAAACCAATTCGCTTCTTCTTGTTTATTCTTCATCTGCTATTAATTTCAAATAGCGACTATATAATTTTTCCTAATTTCACAGCGATACATTTAAATACAAGTTGTACTTGTTGTACCTTATGGCAAAAATACAGGTTACAATAAAGAATGTTGACGAAGATGCGTTCAGCGAGTTGAAGGCGGAAGCTGCAAGGAAGAAGCTACATGTTGGCGCTGCATTGTCTTTGGCGATTGAAAAGTGGGTTTCTGAATCTAAAAAGCCATTGCTGCCCTTTTCTAAATGGAAGATGATCAAAGGCAAGGATAAGCCGGGCTACACAAGTGAGAGCGTTGATTCGATACTTTACGGGTGAACATAATGGCTGTTTTTCTGGATGCAAGCTATTTTTTAGCTTTCTATGACAAGAATGATGTCCATCATGAAAGGGCTTTGTTATTGTCTATGAAATTGGACGCAAATGAATATGGGCAATCAATTACTTCAGACTACATTTTTGACGAGACTGTTTCTGTAGCCCTTAGAAAATTTGGAAAGGAAAATGCCCAGGCTCTTGGAAAACAAATTCTTGGAACTGTCTTTATAGTGCAATGCGACAGACATCTTTTTGATGCGTCATTGGAAAAGTTCAATTCTTCAAAAGAGCCTTTTAGCTTTACCGACTGTGTAAGCCAAGCGATTTTTAGCTTTACCGACTGTGTAAGCCAAGCGATTATGGACTTGATTCAAATAAAATATATCGTTACTTTTGACAAGTTATTTGAAAAACTAGATGTTGAGATCATTAAATAATCATATTAAATAGTCTCTTCATGCTTCGACAAAAAGTAAACTCCCATGAATAGAAGCACTATGCCGATTATCTGAAACAAAGTCGTTACTTCTCCCAAAATAAAGAAGCTCAGGATTGCAGCAAAGAATGGGGTTGACAGTTCCAAAGCCCCTACTTGCGCCGCTTTTAACCTCTTTAATCCTTCATAATACAGAATTCAAAGCCCCTACTTGCGCCGCTTTTAACCTCTTTAATCCTTCATAATACAGAATTGTTCCAATACCCACTACTACACCAACCAAAACCTGGTAAATATTTGAGATGTTTATTGAAGAGGCATAAAGCAGATAAATTGCAAAGAATAAAGAAGCGATTAAGAATCTGTAAAACACGACTACTCCTGAATTCATGTCCTTGAGGTATTTTCTCATAGCTATAGCGGTTGTTGCCCATGCAATCGTTGCCATCAATACAAGAAAATCCCCATAAGTGCCCAACTTAAGCATGGATAAGTTTTCCAATGTTCTTGTCGTGATAATCAAGCCGGCAATAATCATAAATAAAATTCCAAGGTAATCAAATTTTGTCAGTTTGTCATCTTTCAGAATAAAAAACCCTATCAAAACAATGAAAATCGGCTGCATGTGGCCTATTAGGACGGCATTCACTACCGGAATTTTTGTAAAGGCGTAAAAATATATCAAATCGGCAAATACTGTCCCTACAATGCCAACATAAACCATTGTTGAAAATTGTTTCTTGTTGACTTTCAGGTTTCCTTTGTTCGTTATAAAGACGTACAACAGCGCCATCAAAGCAACAGAAAATGCCCTTATTGCGGAAGTGTGAAGAAAATCGGAATTGGAGTAGGATAATTTTCCTAAAATAGGCTCAATGGCCCACATTATGCTTGCCCCTAAAATCGCTAAAACTCCCAATTTTTTAGTGTTCATCAGCCATAATCTTTAAAAATTGCATATAAATCTTTCTTTAATATGGCTGATTTAAGGGAGATAGCAGTTAAATGGCAGGAGAAGTGGGAAAAAGCAAGGATTTTTGAGGCAGATGCCAATCCAAAGAAAAAGAAGTTCTTTGCTCATTTCACATATCCTTATGTGAATGCTTATCCTCATGTAGGGCATTTTTACACTTTGATGCAGGCCGATATAATGGCAAGATACAAGCGGCTTCAGGGATTTAATGTGATGCTGCCCCAAGGCTGGCATGCAACCGGAAGCCCGATAATAAGCGCAGCAGAAAGGGTGGGGGAAAGAGAGCCAAAGCAACTCAGGATAATGGCTTCCATGGGCATAACGAAAGAAGAGGAGCTTAAGAAATTTGAGAATCCAGAGCACTGGGTAGATTTTTTTGCCCCGGAATTCAAGAAAGATTTTCAGGCAGTGGGGACTTCAACTGACTGGAGAAGAAGCTATATCACAACTTCCTTAAATCCATACTATGACAAATTCATAAAATGGCAGTTCAGGAAACTAAAAGAGAAAAATTATGTGATTAAGGGAAGATTCCCAGTAGTCTGGTGCCCGAAAGACAATATGCCGGTAGGAGATCATGACAGAACAGAGGGTGAGGGTGAGACTCCGAAAGAATTTATTTGGGCCAAGTTCAGGCTTAAAAACTCAGATTTAATAATACTTGTCGGAACAACAAGGCCAGATGCGTTATGGGGGCAGACTCATCTTTGGGTGGATCCTGATGCAACTTACATGATTGTAAAAGTCAAGGATGAGAAATGGGTTGTCGGAAAGGAAGCAATAGGAAAGTGGGCAAAAGGACCATTAGTTGATTATGAGCTTTATATTGTCCCTGCATGGTTCATAGATGCCAATGTTGGATCGGGAATAGTGTACTCAGCGCTTGAAGATCCTGTTGATTTGGCTGAAATGCAGCATATCCAATCCCATCCTGAAATAGTAAAAAAATACGGCATAGACCAAAAAGTCATAGACAAGCTGAAGCCGATATCAATAATAAGCGTTCCGGGAATGGGCGACAATCTGGGGCAGGAGATGATTGATAAGTATAAAATCAAATCCCCGCAAGATAAAGAGAAGCTTGAGGAAGCCAAAGGAGAGTTAAATAGGATAGTGTTCAGAAAAGGCGTTATGAAAAAAAACTGCGGCAAATATGCAGGAATGCCGGTGCCAGAGGCTCAATTAGCACTAAATAAAGACTTGACTGAAGCAAATGACGCAGTTATGTTTTACGAATTAAGCGGAAAAATAGTGTGCAGATGCCTTGCAGAATGCACTGTCAAAATAGTCTCAGACCAATGGTTTATAGCTTATGGGAACAAGGAATGGAAGGAATTGGCTCATAGCGCCCTTGACAAGCTGAAACTATATCCTGAAATACCAAGGCAGCAGCTTAACAATGCAATTGACTGGCTAAGAGACTGGGCTTGCACAAGAGAGAAGGGGCTTGGCACAAGACTGCCGTGGGACGAGAAATGGCTCATTGAAAGCCTGAGCGATTCCACAATATATTTTGCATTCTATCCTATCGCGCATCTGATACAAAAGACAGACCAGAATCTTATAGACGGCAACGTCTTTGATTATGTGATGCTTGGCAAAGGCAAAAAGCCGGATATTTCCAATATAGACAAGATGAGGCAGGAATTTGAATACTGGTACCCGTTTGATTTCAATACTTCGGGAAAAGATTTGATACAGAACCATATCGCGTTTTCCTTGTTTAACCATTCTGCAATATTCCCAAAAGAAAAATGGCCAAATGGGCTGAGGATCAACGGCTGGCTCACGATAAATGACGAGAAGATGAGCAAAAGCGCGGGCAACATCATATTGCTGAGAGAAATGATAAAAGTCTATAGCCCTGACGCAGCTAGGCTTACAATAGCGTATTCAGGAGAAGGGATGAGCGATCCTAATTGGGACGGAGAATTTGCGGATTCTTCCATGGCAAGGCTCTCGCAGCTTCACGATTTCTGCGTCGATAAGTATAACAAAGGGGCCAATAAGCAGGATTATGCGGAAAAATTGCTTGAGTCCCAGATAAACAGCATAATAAAATCAGCTACAAATTTCATGGAAGATGCGATGTTCAGGAGCGCATTGCAGACTGGATATTTTGAAATGCAAAGGGTAATGCGCCAATATTTGAAGCTTTGCAAGAATAATCCAAATAAGAAATTGATGAATAAAGCGATAGAGTCTCAGCTTTTGATGCTTGCGCCTTTTACCCCATTTATTTGCGAGGAGATATGGAATAGAATAGGGAAAAAGGGATTTATCTCAGTTGCAGAATGGCCAAAATATGACGAAAGCAGTATAGATAAAAAAATGATATACATGGAGGAAGTGATTGAAAACGCAAGAAAAGACATTTACGCAATATTGAAGCTTTCAAAGATTGAGAAGCCAAAAAAAATAAGATTGTTTGTATCAGAGAAATGGAAATATAACTTTATGGAGAATATGAAAAAAGAACTTGAAAAAACAAAAGATATCGGACATATAATAAAAAACCTGATGCAGACCGAACTGAAGAAATATGGGGCTGAAATAAGCAGATTAGCCCCGCAGCTGGCAAAAAATAGCTCCAGAATCCCCATGTTTGTGCTTGACCAGAAAACAGAGCTAAAATTAATGAGAGAAGCAGTTGAGCTTTATAAGGAAGAGATAAAGTGTGATTTTGATGTCTTATCAGCAGAAAACTCAAAAGAGCCTAAGGCGAAGCAGGCGCTGCCGGGAAAAGCCGCTATTTTGGCTGAATGATTTATTTTCCTTTGCTTGATTTCTCATAGCCCTTTACAAGCTTATTTTCCTCTTTCTTCATTTTTTATTCTGTTCGCTTATTTTCATATCCATTCTCTTTTTTAGCAGCAGCTTGTATTTTTTGCTGAATCTGTTGAAAGTGGGGCCGTGCTTGTGGACCACCTCATGGATCAGCCTTGAGGCTTTGTAAACATAAATCCCGATGGCAGCAAGCAGGGCAATGACAATAAAATTGTAAACAGGGTCAAGGTTGAAGAAAGCAAAAAAGTTTGGCACTATGACCAGTATCATGAAAAAGACGCAGAGCAGGACAATATCCCTGAATATTTTCCTGTCAAATTCGGCTTCCTTTGGCGATATTTTCACAAAAAATCTGTAAAAATCGCTTAGCAGGTGGATTAAGTTTTTTATTATCCTTGATAGCGGATAGAATACAAAAATAACAAGCAATGCAGCCGCAACATAGGATATTGCCCCGTTATGTATGAACTGCACTATAAATCCCCTGAAATGGCGCCAGGCAAAAAACCCTGCTGCGAATATAAAAAATATAAATGCCAGATTATTGAGTATTGTCCTCCATTCCAGAGACACTCTCCTGCTGTTTACCCTGTCTTTGATCATGCTCCATGACACGCTGTTGAGGTATTTCGAAGTCAGTGACATGTCTTCCTTGACTCTTGAAGGAAGCAGCTTTAACACAGCATTGTAAAGACTGTCGACGTGCCCGACAAGGAGCGACATGGCAAGCGATGAAAGAAGAATTATTGCCGCAGTAATGCTTACAAGATCTATTCCTGATATGACTGTCTGCGCCTCTTTTGCTATAAGCAGGGAGAATTCACCTACAGACAGCATCGCTATGCCGCTGAAAACTGCCTGCCTGCCTGTGAAATTTGTAAATATGTAGCTGCCTGAGCCTATCGCCAGAAATTTAGCCAGGACATTGACGGCAAAAAGCGCCAGAATGATGCCGGCGCTGCCAATTATGACCGAGAAATTAACTGTTGTGCCTATAGAGAAAAAGAATAAGGAGGTAAATGCGAGTATAAATGGGTGTATTGCCCTCTCGAATATTTTTGAATTGGGAAGGGAAGCCACTATATTCCCTGCAAGAAACGCGCCGACAGATGGGGAAAGATCTAGAAGCAATGCAATGTAGCTCATTGCGCCGCACAATCCCAAAGACAAAAATGCTGTCGTGTCTTCTGTGCTGTATTTTATAAGCCAGCTTATAACCGGCTTCAGAGCCTTTTGCAATATGGCATAGGCTATAAGCAGGACAGTAAGCGAAATGAGAAGGCTGGCAAGGAGGTTAAACGGCGACAGATCCACTTTTGTGTTCAGGCCCGAGAAAAAAGCCAGCGCAAAAACGCCGAATATGTCCTCTATTATCAGTATGGCTATGAGCAATGGAGTTTCTTCCCGCTTATACATCCCCTTCTGGTCGAGAACCTTGATAAAGATTACCGTGCTTGTGATCGACAGGATTATTCCTATGTAAAGCCCTACAATAAAATCAAATCCAAGAAGGATTGAGGTGTAGTAGGATATCAGGAAAACAAGCCCCAGCTTGACGACTGCTATGACAACTGCCCTGAGCCCAAGGTTAAGCAGCTTTTGCAGGCTGAATTCCACGCCGACAGTAAACAGCAATAAAATGGCGCCTATTTCAATAGAAGCATTAATAAGTGACGTGTCTTTGACAATGCCAAGGCTGTAAGGGCCCACTATTGCCCCGATTATTATCAGCCCAAGCACGGACGGCTGCCTGAACCTCACAGCAAGAACTCCGCCCAATATCGAGAACAAAAGTATCAATCCAAGCTCTACAGGGAATGCCATTGGAAAGATTAAAAAACTTATTGTATATAAAAGTTTTTAATATCGTGAATATATTTAATCGTAAAAAATGAAAATAATTATCCTGGGAGCAGGGGCAATAGGCAGCCTTTTCGGGGCAAAATTATCAAGATTAAATGACGTTGCATTGATTGCAAGAAAAGAGCATGCTGATGCGATAGAAGAGAACGCACTGATACTCTTAACAACCAAAGTCCATGACAGCGAAAAAGCGGTAAAATCCATAAAAAATCTGATAAGAAAAGACACGATAATCCTGTGCCTGCAGAATGGCCTGTACAGCGAGAACATTGCCAAAAGAATTGCAGGGAAGAGATGCCTTGTCTTAAGGGCAATAACTAATTTCGGAGCTGCCTTTTTAAATCCCGGAGCTGTGCAATACAATAATTACAGCTATACTTCTATAGAAAAAAGCCCGAAAAGCAATGAGATTGCTGATAATTTCGCAAAATGCGGCCTGAATGGGCATGTTTCGCAAAACATAAAATACGACATGTGGAAAAAGCTTGTGTTTAACTGCGCTCTTAACCCGCTGACTGCAATCCTCAAGATTGAGAATAAGGGAATATGCGATGAAAGGCTGAATCCCCTGAAAAAATTGATTATTGATGAATGCGTTAAAGTTGCTGAGAAAGACGGCATTAGATTTGAGCTTGATTTCTTAAAGATATTAAACGATGAATTCAAATTATCCAATAATATTTCCTCAATGCAGCAGGACCTGATCAAGGGCAAAAAGACTGAAATTGGCTTCCTGAACGGCGCAGTTGCTGAACTGGGAAAAAAATATAAAATTTGGTGCCCTGCCAATGAGGCTCTTGCCGGCATAATAAGCCATATTGGAAGCCAGACAAAACTTTAAATACGCTCTTTCATTCTAAAATCAATATGAAACTGAAGAATGTCCTGGTGGTGTACACCCTACCGACAACAAAAGAATACGATACAACCCTCAAAATAGTCAAAAATATCCTGAAAAAATATAAAATCAGGCACCATCTGGCAAACCGCGATCTGCTGAACGAGATCAGGTTCCACAGCCACGATTTTGTCCTGGCAGTCGGCGGCGACGGGACTTTTCTCAGGGCTGCGCAGTTTATTAAAAAACAGCTTATTTTTGGGGTGAATGCCGATGTGAAAAGCAAAGAGGGGTTTTTCATGGAAAGTAGCAAGAATGACTTTGAAAAAAAGCTGAAAAAAATAATAGATGGAAAATTCAAAATAAGAAGGCTGCCAAGGCTTGAAGCCCATATAAACGGCAAAAAAATCGGCAGCTATGCGGTTAATGAGTTCTATATCGGGCCTAAAAAAGGCTATCATGCCTCGAAGTATGTGATTGAGCTGGGAAAAACAAGGGAAAGGCAGAAGAGCAGCGGGATTTTGGCCGCAACTCCGGCCGGAAGCCATGCATGGGCCAGTGCATCCTTTAATATGAAGCTGCCTTTAAATTCCAAGAATTTCCAGTTTGTCGTAAGGGAGCCGTACGAAGGCAAGGTATTCAAAAATTACAGGCTTAAGCGCGGGATACTTAAAAAAAGGCAGAAGCTAAAAATTTATTCCGAGATGCTTGACGGCGCCATAGTCGCTGATTCTGTGGGAAAAGAGTTTGCATTCAGCAACGGAAGCAGCGCAGTTGTCAGCATGTCAAATAATTATCTGAATATGGTCGCTGTAAAATGAAAATCAAGGATATTGGCGGGGAATTTGCATTAATCCGCAGGATAAAAAACAAGAATAAGATTTTCTCCAAAGATGTCGCTGTTGGGATTGGGGACGATGCCGCCGTATTAAAATATGATAAAAATAGTTACATGCTTTTTACAACCGACATGCTTGTTGAAAATGACCATTTTTCGCTTAAGTATTCGAGCCCTGAGCAGATTGGAATGAAGGCCATAGAGCAGAACGCAAGCGACATTGCCGCGATGGGCGGCCTGCCTAAATACGCTGTTGTTTCTCTTGCCTTGCCAAGCGATATTGATGCTGAGTTTGTTGACGGGCTTTACAATGGAATAAATAAAAAAGCAAGAGAATACAAAATCAATATTGTAGGCGGCAATATAACCCATTCGAGAGAGATTGTTGTCAATGTTGCCATGCTCGGTTTTGCCGGGAAAAAATCATTGGTGTTGAGGAGCGGCGCGAAAATTGGCGATTTGATTTTCTGCTCAGGAGATGTCGGGGCTTCAACTGCCGGGCTGGAATTGTTAAGGCAGGGCAAAAGCGGGAAATCCATAAAAAGGCATCTTGAGCCGAGGTGCAGGCTGGACCTGGCAGGAAAATTAGCGAAGATCGGGATTAATTCAATGATTGATGTTTCTGACGGAGTTGCATCTGAAGTTAAGCATATCTGCGACGAGTCAAAAGCAGGAGCTGTAATCTATGCTGACAGGCTGCCAATATCAAAAAACACAGTTAATGATTCAAAAAAAATAAAAAAAAATCCTATAGACCTTGCCCTTTACGGAGGGGAGGATTTTGAGCTGGTGTTTACCGCCAATAAAAAAAAGCTAAAGCAGCTGAAAAAATACGATGTAAAAGCTATCGGAGAAGTTGTTGATAAAAAATACGGGATTAAACTGGTCAGAAACGGAAAAAAATCAGGCATTGAAAGCGGGTTTGACCATTTCAGGAGGATAAGGGTTTAAATATTGTATTTTGTGATTTTTTTATATAATTCCTTGTAATTATTGTCGCTGTCCAACGGCCATTTTGTATGGAAAGAATCACTATACACTTTACCATTCTTCAATTTAATCGAAACTTCTGAGAAGGTATCGCCATGGACTTTGTGGCTTTTTACTATTTTTCTTTTATTATTATCTAGTTTTATCTTCATATTTACAGATTCTATTTCCGTAGGGCTTATGCCCAAGTCAGCCATTCTGAAATAAAAAGTTCCCCTGTAGGCATAAACCGAACATATTAATTCCCTCAAATCAAAACATTTGGGTTTCAACCTGCAATCCAAAAAATTTATATATATTCTATTGCTTTTCTTTACTCTTGAAATAGCATATAAATAGTCCAAACAGTAATCATATTTTAAATAATTCATCAGGCTGAGAAAACTATGGCCTAAATTATGCGCTGTACCCCTCAATAGTTTGTATTTTGGCATAAACTCATTAATTGGGTTATAACAAATTAACTATGAATAGTGTTATTATTTTATCTTTCAGTTTTTCTCTTCAGCAAAATTCTTTCATTCTCCTGATCAAAGGTTACTACAAACTTGTCAAATATCCCAACCCTGCCAAGAAGAATTGGAAAATCGTAATCGTCAAGAATGACCTTAATAGGAATGTAAAAATCATATCTCTCGTGCCCTTTTCTGATTATTATCTTTACTTTTGATTCTGTGGATTTTACCTTGCCTCCAATTCCATAAGCGAATTTTACTTCTCCTTCAAGGCTTAGGCCCAATATTTCAGCTATAGACTTGGGCATTGCTGATATGTCTGCGCCAGAGTCAAGCAGCCCTATAGTTTCAAATGTCTCTTTGCCCGCAAGTGTTATAGGAATCGATGGAGTTTTTACAAGGCTTCCATCCGGTCTTTTAACGCCCTTATATCTAAATGAGATTGTCATTAGAAAATCATAGTTTCTTTTTCGGGGACTTTTGTTAAAAGCGGAGTATGCTCCGGGCATAATTTCCTGGCCTTGACAAATACTTCCTTAGGATTATCCCCGCTTGATATTATTTTTTCATCGCAAATAGCAATCCATTTGCCTATATAGTGGCTTAAATCCGTTTTCATGAAAAATTCGTAGTTTTTTACCATGTGTATAGATAAATAAAATGGATATATAAATCTTGTCAAAAAGTAGGAGGACGCGCCTGAAAATGGGCAAGAGCAGCTGCAGTCAGCTACCTTGCTCAAAGCTCCACCCTGTTTTCCATAAGCACCAATGCCAAAGATTACCGCTGCTTCTTTCCAGACCTTACGGATTTTCAAAAACATTAATCCTACGGGACAGGGCTTCGACGCCAAAAGCAAGACTAAGCTGCAACATATCAAGCTGCTTCCCAGGCTTCACCGCGCCTAAAGCACATTTGCGCTTACAGGAGAGTGCTAGCTTCCCGGCAGAGTCCTCCCAATTATAGAAGAGATTTGTCTTTTAAAAGCTTAACTGTTATTTTAATTTTAAATTGCAGAACCTATTTCACAAATTCTACATTCTCCATATCTTTAAATTCCTTATCTCCTGTAAGGAATTTCAAATTGTCTTCAAGAGAAAGAACGTAACCAACAGCATCTGTCAGCGAAATGTTATTTTTGCGCATAAACCTGAAGTGAACAGCTCTTGCCATAATTCTTGGGGATATTTCCAGTAATTCAAAATTATAGTCAGATAGCCATTTATCCGCTTCATCTTTATTTTTGTCACGCAAGATTACCGCATAAGCTTCTCCAATATTCAGGATGCTGAGCTTGACAGGAAAATTTCTGTATTTCTCGTAGGAAGGATTGTCAAACATTAATTCAATTATGGCATACGTATCAAAAAAATAAGTCATTTTTAGAATCCAAAATCAAACTCCTTGTCTAATTCTTTCATTAATTGGACGGTTGGCTTGGAGAACTTCATTGTTCCCATAAGATCGCCTGCTTTTGTTATAGGCTTTGAACTAAGCAAGATAGTGACCTCTTGATCGGGCTTTATTTTTTCCTTCCTGACAGCTTCTTTTGGTATCAAAATCCCAATAGAATGCCCCCATTTCTTTGTCTTTGCCTTTATTTCCATCATGTTAGTTATACATGTATAACTAATATAAAAACCTTTCGCTATAACAGCCAGACAATCAGATAGCCGATAAAACAGCCAAGGCTAAGGATGGGCATTGCAGGGTAGAATTTGTCATGCTGCCCCCTAATCAATAAGAACAGCAGGGCAAATGTGGCAAAAACAGGGATTATCAGAGTTTTTAGGAATGCGGAGAAAAAAGCTTCGTGCAGCATCAGCCCTTTCATGACAACTCCGGCAAAAATAAGCGTAAATCCGATATCGCCGCCGCCAAGGACAGCGACAGAGCCTTTTGGCATTTTTTTGGGAGTGTTTTTTTTATGTCCCGTGCCTTTAAATGAATTATCCATAATTTTTTCCCTTTGGTAAGGTATGAACAATCCTGCAAATACCTTTGATTTTGACTGGAATTCTGCAAGCTTTACCATGTGCTTTGTCCTGTAGACAGCAATATAGTCATAAGCGGAAATTAAGATAAGGAGCATGAAGGCTGCAAACAGGTTGAATATGTTTACCATGAAGGCTGCCAGCCCTCCATAGATGAATATTTCAGAGATATTGTGGACTATCGGGTTGGGCCTGTAAAGGCGCCAGAATGAGATTGCCAAGGCGAGCAGGCCAGCAATCACCGGATTTATAAAAGCCGCAAATGCAATCGACAGCGTGAGGGTGACAGAAAAAAAGAAGATAGCTTTCCAGAGGAATGTTATGTTTGTTTTGATTATGAAAAGAAGAAATAATGTCCCTATCAGGATTGCCATTGCAATGTAGATGAATGATGTTGACTGGTTTTGAACCTGGGGGCGCTCCAGGCCGTAAGGCAGGTCTTTCAGGACAACAGCCTGGGTTTCAATTGTTTTTTTGTGGTCTATGTACTGGCTGACTATTACCAAGCCGGCAAGCTGCGCAAGAAAGAAGAAAAGAGCCAGAGCAATAGTGATTTTGACAGTGTGCTTCATTTTTTGCAGAAAACTAAAGCAAATTAATAAATTCTTTTAAATCTTTGGTTTGCGCGGTAAGATTATATAATAAATTAGAATAAAAAAGTATATTAATCATGTTTTGCGCGGTTTCGATTTTCTTTATTAGTCGTTAAACTATATTTTCTTATATGATAGGATATTTTACTTTAATAATAGGAAAAATTAACTTATATAATAGGAGAAATACTTATATAATAGGAAATAAATCCTTAATAATAGGATAATATCTTATATAATAAGATATAAATCTGTAATAATAAGAAAAATACTTAAAAAATAAGAAATTTATTCTTATATAATAAGAATTATTTTTTAGTATACTAAAAATTGACCGTTATCGCGCTGCTTTCTATAGTTTTTTCGTTGGGGGAAATAGAATAACGATTACTTGAAACATCCCCAAAATGATCCCCCAACAATTTTTTTTGAAATACATACCAGATAGGGCTCCATAAATTGGAATTTAGAAAAAAAGATGCGGAGAAAAATCCGGATTTTGACAGTATTATCTCTAAATTCAGGGATTTTTCAAAGGAAGAAAAAATCGAGCTGGTTTCTGATTTTATCAGCGAGCTGAAAAGGCTGCATGACGTAAGCGAGGGCGAAATTCTTGGCAGAAAGGAAGCATCTGTCCCGATAGGGATTTTTTCCAATGATGCGCTAAGCTGCCTTGAAGCCATTGTCAAGTACATGAAAGAGGATCTGAGGCTGAGATTTTCCAAGATTGCAAAATTATTGAACAGGAGCAGCAAGACAATATGGGCAACTTACTCCAAAGCGGGCAAGAAAATGCCTTCTTCTTTTTCCGGTGTTTCGCATGACATAATGATTCCGGCTTCTGCAGTCTCAAACAGGTCATATTCGACTCTTGAAAGCGTTGTAGGATTTGTCAAGGACCTTGATTACTCAAACCATGAAGCTGCCCTCATGCTGAATCTTGATGACAGGACAATCTGGACAGTATGGGACAGGGTAAAGAAGAAAAGAGGAATGAAAGCAGAATGAAAAGAGCATTAGCCGATACAAATTTTTATGGATTGCTGGCAAAAGATGCCAAAAGATCTGAAATAGTCAGCAGCATAAAGGCCAAAAAAGAGCTAGCGATTTATGGGTTTAAAATAGTTAGAAGCGAGTTAAGAGACGTTCCAAAGAAAATCAAGCTTGAGGGCAAAAATCTTAGAATAGATTTACTCAATCTTTACGATGAAGTAACTGGACAAAAGAGCCTTCAATTTACGGATGTCATTGCGCAGCGGGCTGATGATTATTATCGGGCTTATAGGGAATTTGGCGGCTCCAAATCTAGAAACGGCATCATAAATGATTTTGTTATAGTAGCTTGCGCCTCTCTAAACAACCTTGACATTGTTGTGAGCAATGATGAAAAAAGCATGCTTGCAGAAAATGCTGTCAGGGCTTATCGCCTAATAAATTCTGTAGTCAAGAAAAGAACTCCTCAATTCATCAGTTACGAGAAGCTTAAGAATATCTTAGGAGGTGAGCCTAATGAACTCTTCTAGAGCTTTTGCGTACTTCGGGTTTTTCATGTGCTCTTCTATTTCATCGCACACTTTTTGCCACTTTGGCTTAAGCTTAGTTTCCTGTTCCATAAATATGCATAGAGAAAGCCGCTATATAAACCTTTTGCCGGCCAAAGGAGGAATGAATCCTGATGCAGAATAAGCCGCGCAAGATGGAATTGTGGATGATATTGATAGCGGCAGCCATTGCTGTTGTCGGATTTTATTTCCTCGGCCCTTCAATAACCGGGTTTGTGATAAAGGAAGCAGGGTATGAAAAGGATGTGAATTTGGTTATAACTTCAAATGGGAATTACACTTTAAGCTTGGACAATATCGGGGAATTGAAGTCGCTGAAGATAGACGGAAGAGTGACAAGCTACGGAAAGGCAAGAGTGTACATTGAGCAGGATGGAACAAGGCATCTTGTGTTTGACAGCTCAAGGCTGGGTGAAGGTGAAGTTTCCTCAAATGAGTCAAACCTAATCACGGGATTTGCGGCAAAAGAAGATGAAAAAGGCAAAAACGATTCAGAAAGCGACGAGGACAAGAAAGAGAAAAACAAGAAGCCTGAATGGAAAGGGGATGGCGAGTTTATTGTAAATGGCACAGCTGAAATAAACCTGTCACAATACTTTACAGATGAAGACAATGACGAGCTTGCTTATTCTGTCTCTGACGCTGAAGGCGTTGATGCATCTATTGATGATGCTGTTGTGACTATAGAGCCGATAAGTGAAGATAACTTTAACACTACAATAACATTCATTGCCTCTGACGGGATTGGCTCAAAGAGCCATACTGTCAAGCTTATAGTAATTGCTGAAAATCCTGATGCTTTGCCGATAAATGAAACCATAAACCAGACTCCTGAAATAAACGGGACAATTCCAATAATTAATGAAACAAATGAAACCATAAACGCGACAATCCCGATAAACGAAACAATACCCCTAAATCAGACAATAAACGAAACTGCAATAACGAACGAGACAATTGACAAGGAAATAGCAATAAACCTGGCATATAATTCCGGAACCGTTTATGACGCAAACGACAACGGGGAAGAGAGCGTAAATGGGGTTGTTGACCTGAGCGTTGCAGGAACTTCATTTAACTGGGAAGCTGATGATTCCAAACTGTGCGCAAGATGGGAGGCCTATAATTCTGAAGAGAGCGTATTGACCAAGTTCTGCAACGGCAATTCGGACTGCTGCTCGTTTGTAGGCTTATTGCCGACTCAGCAGAATTGGAGCGATGTTTATTATTCAACCTACGGAAAGGACGGGGCTGGCCATGAAAATATAGTGTCTGCTCAAGTGATTTACTATGATGTTAATCTAAGCCCCGATAATCTGAAATCTGAAATCTATAATTCTGGATGGGGCAATTTAAGCGTGAAGTTCTTTGAGGAAGAGATTGAGTTCTTTGATGAGTGCCTTGAGACATGCTCACTTGCAGGGCTGAACAAGAGCGGCTATACATTGGTGTTTGAAATAGAGGATGATGCTGTGCTTAGGATTGACAGGATAAAATATTCGCTGTTGACTGATGTTGAAAACAATGCCCCTTCGCTGCTGCAGAATATAACTCTGGTGAATGTCTCAAGGAACAAAAACTCAACAATAAACCTTTCCAGATACTTTGCTGACCAGGACGGGGATAAATTGCAGTATAACTATTACGCTGCTGACAACATAACAATTTTGTTTGACAATGATATTGCTACTATTGTTCCTGACAGGGGTGTTGAGGGAATAAGGTACAGCTACTTTATTGCAAATGACTCTGACTTGGCTGCTGTCTCTGATGTTTTCATGATCAATGTGAGCCAGGAGAAATTCAGGCCCAAAGTGGAGATTGGAAAGGCTGTGAAGTGGCAGCAGGTCATTTTGGTTGACACGACAAATACCACATCTGTCAACCTGAGCCTTCCTGAGACTGCATCCAATTTGACTATAACAATACTGAATGAGACGGTGCAAAATGAGGTTGCAGATGAAAAGATAAAAGTCTTTGAGGACGGCGAATTAAAGGACAAGGATAATTTCGAGGCTGGGAAGAGCCTGGACAAGGTAAGAAGGGAGATAGGGATACTTGAAGAGGCCAGGGCGAAAAAATCCTCCAAGGTTTCCGTTGAGGGAGGGGAATTCAGGGATTCCGAGATTGATTCAAAATTAAATGATCTGCGCGGTGAAGAGTCTGAGCTGGAGCAGCAGCTGGATGATGCGTCTGGAGGGAATTTAATCACCGGGAATTTGTTTGCAGCAATAACCGGAAATGTGATTGCCTTGACTGAAACCACGCTTAATGAGACGCAGCCCATACTGGTGATTAATGAAAGCCTGGCGAAGAACATTGAGATTACAATTCAGTATGAGACAGAGGCGCCGATTGCGATAGAGAATGAGATAAATGCCTACACAAAGCAGGTCAAGATTGTTTCAGAGACTTCGTACGAGGATGTCCTGTCCTATACTTCACTGAATGATGTTCCGCAGTCATCCATTAAATTATACTGGCTGCAGGATGATGAGAAAATATTATTTGATAATGTCAATTACTATGATGAAAATAATAACGGCTTAATAGATAAAATTGAATGGATTGTTCCGCACTTATCCAACCAGACTTTTGAGGTTTCAATCGGCATTCTAAATGTCCAGTCTTATCCGACTGTTTTTGGCAACTGGACGGTTGGATTTAATACTTCTGGCACTGGGAATTTAAGCATCTATGGGTATAATGGGACTTCGTATTCTGAAGTTCCTGATGACAGTTCTACAATAAATGACTTGGAATATCTGGAAACTAGATGCGGCGATGCTGTTGTGAATACCACTGTTGTCTGCTCTAACGGCGAGGAAATGCCTTACGAAGTTTACAAAATCAAGAAAAGAATTGCCGAGATAAAGAAAAGGCTGAATGAGCTAAATCAGACTGGGTGAAAAAATGATAATAAAAAATTTGGAATACCATAAACAAGAATTGCATAAGATTTCAGAGCAGATTAAGCAGATAAGGAAAGATTCAGAGGTGAAACCATGAGCTACACAAGGTCTGCCTGGAAAAGGGAATATGTCTTTGGGGATAGCCATCTTTACAGTTTTATAGGGACAGACGGCAATCTGTGGATGATTTGCAGCTCTAACGAAGACGGCTTTGACGTGATCCAAAAAGAAGACGCATTCGAGCTTGTAGTCAGCGTGCTGAAACGCTCTGGCATAGATTTGGACAGAAAGCAGCTGGAGAAATTAGCCAAGGAACTGGATGTGAAGCTGAGAAAACAAGGAACTGGATGTGAAGCTGAGAAAAAAGCCACTGGCTTGGGAAGAATTGCGGGAAGACATGAATAAGAAATGCGAGAAAATTGGAGTTCGTGAAAAATACAAAAAATTTGGCTGGAGGAGAAAGTGATACTGGACAAATTATTGGAGAAGAAAGATTTGGAGATTTACATTGATACGAGAATAAAGAGGCTGCTCTCAATAAATATAACGCAGTTTCCTGAGAAGCAAAGGGGAAAGATATCTGAGAGGATTAAAGGCAGAATTTCAGAGCTGAGAGAGCTGAAAAAAATAATCCGGCAGTCCAGACTCAAAGACATGTCCAAGCAGTATTGGAGAGAATCTTCAAAAGACGGGGAGTTTAAATGAAAAAAGCGCATGGAAGTAGAAGAGAAAATATATCTTGCGCAGGATGCGGAAGCAATAATGTAGTCAAGAAAGGCAGAAGCAAGGCTAAATTTTCTGCCAATCAGATTTACAAATGCAGGGAATGCGGCAAGAGATTTGTTTCGGGCTTTGGCAAAAGCTATCCTGCCAGGATAATCATGGATAGCCTAACTGCATACAATCTTGGCAATGATTTAGATAAAACTTCAAAGATAATAAAGAAAAAGTATAAACTCAATGTCCCTGAAAAGACTATCTATTCATGGGTCAGGGAGTTTAATGAAATTTGCAGCTATTACAGGATAAGAAAGAAGGCATTAAAATTATTCAAGCCGAAAGAGATTATTTTCAAGAAAATATTCAGGCATTTGCAGCTGTATAAATATAGATATCACAGGGCAAAATTAGAATTTTTTGCCAACGGGTATTTTAAGGGGCTGAAGAATTATTTAGCCGATGTTTCTGAAAACTGCCCTGATGAATTGTTTAAGGACAGCTCCAGAAGCTCCAGAGCTAAGCTAAATATTGATGCCGGCAAAATCAAGGTTTTCAAGAAGGAAAATTATGCGTGCAGGCTTGCCTCTTTGGCGCTTGAATCCGCCAGTACTAATTACGAAAGGCATGACAAGTTGCAGGAGTTCATGATTTCAAATGACACCTGCACTATTGCGACAGAAGTTCCAGTTTACTTGTATTTGGATGAGATTAAGGAATATGGAGTTTTGGATTTGTTTAATAATTTGTCAATTGAGAGTAGGGCATTAAACGAAAAATACAATGACGAAAATTCAATGACGAAAAATACATTAAAAGAAAAACTCAACAATGAAAATTCAATAAAAAATGATTATAAAAATAATCAATTCCGCCCGTTTGCAGTTACCGGCCACATTGATTTTGTGCAGCTAAAGTTTGGCTCTGTTTATGTTTTGGACTACAAGCCGGAGGCTTCCAAAGTTGATGCAGTTCCGCAGCTTTTTGCTTATGCTTTGGCTTTGTCTGCCAGGACCGGGATTTGGCTTCGCAACTTTAGATGCGCGTGGTTTGATGAGAATGTATATTACGAATTTTCTCCATCAGATATTGTTCTGGGATTTTGCCGTGTTCCAAAGCATAAGTTTAGGGAATTTTTTGTCAGGAATAAAGAGAGGAGATATTTTACGGGCAAAGAGTTTCAGCAGAACAGAAATTTAAGGTTTAAGCGGGACAATAACTTTAGGGAGGTCTCCTCTCATAAGGTCAGCGGCATAATGCAAAGCTGCTTTGATATGGCTTTTGGCAAGCATGGGAAAATAATCTTTGATGATTTCATCCTGCGTTACACCAGCACCAAGCAGCTCGAAAATCTGCCAAAGCATGATTCTAGTGCCATTAAATGTAAGTGTTCCGCCACAGATTTTGGTGTCAGCAACGATGTATTTGCTGATGTTGATTCTCATCAAAAGAATAATCCTAATGCTGTATTTAAAGATTTTGTATATAGTATTGAGGAAGATGAAGAAGAGTTAAGCAACGAAATAAGGCTTGAATTCAGGGATAATTCTGCCTTTACTGCAGATAATAAAGACCAGATTTCTGCATTAAGGATGAAGCTTGATGTGGCTGGCATTGCTTTTGATGAGTTTGTGCAGATTTTTGCTGAAGATGTGGAAAGGCACTGGAATAACAAAACTGTCCCGACAAAATTCCCGTGGGATGTAAGCTGGGAAGAAGACCTGAAGGACGATATTTGGCATGGCTATCACAGAAAATTTAGCGATAAAGAGTCCGAGGAAATAAAAGAAAAGATTGGAGATGTCGCTTATATAACCGGAAGAAAAAATTTTGAGAGGGATGTCAAAGAAAAAAAGTTGAAGGTTGTGGAAGATGGGGCTGCAATTTGCGATAGCGAGCCGAAAGGATTGGTTATAACCTGGGATTCTGACAAAGGAAAAGCCTATAAGGAAATTTCAGACAAATATTCCGGAATTATCAAAATAGAGACAGAAAAAGAATTCACACAAAGAAAGCATGAGGCAATAAACAGGTTCAAAAGCCATGCTGAGCTTGCAGAGGTTGTTTTCTATCAATATATAAGGCCTTATCTGCTTGGAATTTTGCTGAGCAGGGCTACAAAGGGCAAGGCTGGCGGCATAGTGACTTCTGACAGGGCTGTAAGTTTTGTTTCTGAGAACAAGCTGGTCAGCAAGAGGCTCTCGCATATCACTGATGAAAATTTGGAGGAGGATTCAAATGATTAGTATAAAAGAAAAAAGGATTCAGGAGGCGGGCACACCCGCATTATTATGCTTTAAACCTGAAGAGCGACCAGCAGGTTGCCGCATAACATCCGTCATCAATATCAAGCGAGTAAGCATGCCCGTCAAGCCTACTAACCGCATCGAGTGCGGGGTTCGTCAGGGCATGTTCCTCAATGAGGGCTAACGCATGGCTGGCATAAAAAGTTTTCGGTGGAAAAATGCACATTGAAGTAGACCAAAGCGGAAAGATTGAGCAGCTGAATATGAATACTATAATAGCTTTTAGCAACAAAAATCAGTATTCTGTTTTAATTTCAAAAGAAGTAAAACAACAAGCCTACAGATTATACAAAGGAAAAGCCAAGGATTTGAGGTATAGGTTATTTTGCATTGGTGTTTATTACTGCTTGAAAGAGTATATCCATGAAAAGGAATTGATTACAATTTGCTTTGAATATCAGGGCAAAGAGAATCTAATCAAATCGTTCCTGCTGGATTATCTAAAGAAAGAATCTGCAATAATTGATCCAAAAATTATACGCTTCGGCAAAATAGGCAAGCAGTCAAATGCCCATGCGGTGGCAATCGATGTTTATAGAGGCAACAGGAGGCCGAACAAAACGCTTAGTTTGGAGGAACTTGAAAGATGGCTCAAGAAAAAATGATTCGGGGGGCAGGCAGAACCTGCATTTTTTCCCATAATTCGCATCTTTCACAATGCGTGTTAGGGGGGAAACACCCGTCATTACCATGTTATTGGATGCTTAACCTGTATAAAAAGCTTTCGGTGGAAAAATGGGAAGCAAAAGAGGCCAGGGATTTCAGAGTGGAGATGCTGGTGCTGGGTCCAGAATTTCAGAACAAAATGGCTTTGGAGTTGGGTCGCGATTTTCAGAACTGGGAAAATTGGGAATTGGAGCTGGTTGAGGAAAAGAGGCATGAAAATTGACTGATTTAGGCAAAAAAGGCGATTTATGGAAATTTTTGGGGATTTTGGTAGTTGTATTGCTGCTGTTTGGGGGTTTTATGGCTGTTTTGGGGCTGGCTGAGACGGCAGAGGAGGAGAAAGTGCGGCTTGAGGCGGAATTGGGGCAGTTAGAGGGGGAATTGGCAGCAATTGATGGGGGGAAGTGGGTGAATATTAGTACTGAGCTTGAACCTTGCCAAGTGAGTTTTATTAAATATGTTAATTGGAATTGTGATGGAAGCATTGGGTATCATATTGTTAAGGTTTTGACTGAAGGAGTGCATAATCAGCGGTTTAACTTTTCTAATCAGATTGCAGACGCCCATAACTTTGCTTCAATTGCTGGAGGGGTTACAAACGGAAGCAGGAACACTTTTGTTGATGATAGTGATGTTGATTTCAGGAGAGGAAATTTAAGCATTAATGCGACTGTTGCAGGGACTGGCGCTGGCGCGAATGTAACCATAAATATTTCCCAAAGAGAAAATCAGACGCAGAATCTGTTTGGAAGA
>JACPMV010000033.1 GCA_016185845.1 Candidatus Woesearchaeota archaeon
AGCTTCAAAGACAAATTTAACAATTATTCCTCAAGCGGCGGTGTGCTTTTGATAAGCGGCGAGCTGGCAACATCCCAGGGAAAAGAGCTTGTTGGGGCTGATTTCTCAAAAAAATCAGGGCAATCCACAAGCGACAGGAATTCAACAGTCAATAACACAGACCAGTATTTGGACTTAGCTGTAGGAAATAATATTGTATTTGCACAGGCCTATTATATAGAGAATAAATCAGAAGCTCTCGGATTTAAGCAGATTGCCACATTCAACAAGGACGGCAAAAATGCTCTTTCAAAATGGAAATACGGCAACGGCACTGTTTATTTCTTCAGCGATTTTGATGTTTCTTATTTTAACGGAAATTTTACAAATGTAGTTGGAGAAGCTTTAACAGGGCTTATTGAAGGCACATGCAAGCCTATCAATCTGGCAAGTATAAGCCCGAAAAATCTTGCCAAGACAGAGCGCTACCTTACCTATAATTCAAAAATTGTCAAGATGATAGTTTATGCGTGGCAATGACCTGGTTTTACAAAATGAAAAAGGCAATATTTTTCACGATTGATGCTTTGCTGGCATCGGGAATAATAATACTCTCCATAATACTGATCTCGGACTTTTACTCGTCAGAGCAGCAAAAAGTAAATATAGATTACGCTTCGCAGGACTTGGTCAGGGTATTTTCTGCAATGACTGTCGGCCATGCCAGCAACGCCTATGTGGCAAATCTTATCTTATCAGGGCAGATAGCAAATTCAAACAATACGGTACTGGAGCAGATTGGCGAGTTTTGGGCAGATGACAATATTGATTTGGCCAAGAATTTCACAAAAAACCTTACAGAGGACATCATACCAAAAAATTACGGGTTCAGCGTGCTTGTCAACGGCGAGGAGATTTACAAAAGGGATTTGCCGGTAAGCAAGGCGCTTGTATCTTCAAGAAAAATAATAAGCGGGATTGCAAAAGCAAAGCCAACGCAGGGCTTTACAGCAAGAGTCCTTTTGAGCGGCATCAGGAGCAAGAAAACAAGCTCCTATGCTTATTTTGGAGGCTACGAAGGCGACGGGAATCTTACTAAAAAACTTATTCTTCCTGTTGATATAATTTCATTCAACAGCTCTTATCTTGAAGTTGAGGCTGGAGGAAATTTCAACCTGTATATAAATGGAATTTCTTCAGGAAGCTATGCAAAGGGCTCTGGCGGCGGTGGCAATATGCTTGCTGACAAGTGGAACATAAGCAATGCCTACCTTGCAAATTTCAGGGCAGGTGAGAATATAATAAATATAAATTTTACATCAGGCAGCAGCTATATTGCAGGCGGATTTTTAAGGGTAACTTACACGACATCTTCCTACAACGACACGCAGGTTTCAGGCTCTGAGAAATTTTATTTTCCCGGAATAGACGGCACGATAAATTTGTATTCCTCGGTTTACGTCGGCGGTCCATTGACTAACATGAAAGTATTTTTAAATTACTCAAGCAACTACACGGCATATTTAAAATTAGGAAATACTACTGTTTATGAAAATAATACCAACAACACGCAAGCCCAAATAACAATACCCAACTCCACATTAAAATCTCTTATTGATTATGGCTTATTCAACCAAAAAACTGTGCCATTAAGGATGGGAATAACTAACGCCACTTCTCTTGGCGGCAGCGCAGATGCTATGATAGTCAGCGATGTCAGCGGAAGCATGGAGTTTTGCTCACAAACAACAAGTTATAGCTGGAACGGGTGGTCAGTTGACGCCAGCAAAGGGTGCCTTTACTGGTTTGGCTCCTGGCTATGGGGATCTTACAGCCAAAATCCTTCAGGAACTGCCGATTATAGCAGAGTAACCTGGAATGATGGAACAAGTAATCTATGCGGCTGCAGATATACCCCTTCATGCGGAAGTGATGCAACAAAGCTGTCTTTATACAAGACTGCTGGAAAACAGTTTACTGATATTTTATTGAATATAAGTGGAAATAGATTAGGATTAGTTGATTTCAGCCAGACTAATACAAACCCAGTGTATATTGATACATGCTCATCAAGCTCTTCCACCACTACAGTTTTTTCAGATTCCATAGCACGTACAAATAATTTGATTAGCGACAAAGCTCAGATGAACACATTGATTGATGCTACAAAAGCATGGTGGGGCACTTGTACATGCTGCGGCATGAATAAAGCAGTCGATATGATTAATTCACAAAGCAATTCACAAAGAAAAAAATATGTTGTACTAATGAGTGATGGCGCGGCAAATGTACAATGCGCGCAGCAAGGAACGGGTAGCTCTATTGAGGATGCAGTTAAGTCTGCGCAAGATGCATGCAATCAAGGTATAAGCGTTTACGCCATTGCTTTTGGAGCAGACGCAGACACTGCCACAATGCAAAGAATGAACTGCAGCGGAGGAAA
The DNA here is from genome assembly GCA_016185845.1 of Candidatus Woesearchaeota archaeon. Lineage (GTDB taxonomy): Archaea > Nanobdellota > Nanobdellia > Woesearchaeales > GW2011-AR4. Next base: position 2,423 of record JACPMV010000033.1, read on the forward strand.
ATACTACAACGCTGTTGATGCTTCAAACTTACAGCAAGCATATAAAGACATAGCAGGAGATATCAATAAATTAAGTTTTTCTGGACAGACAATTAATGCGACTGGTGCTCTGGAAAGATCTCTCGTATATCCGAGCTCTTTCATAGAATTTAATTATTCTGTGATATTATCGCCGTTCAACAAGCTTCCTTTAGGTTTTGAAACTGACAGGTTCGGAAACAATGTTTCATCAGGCACGCTAATCGTATACGCAAACACTTCCGTATCAGAAGCTAAAGTCACATCTTATTCTGGAACAAAATGGACAGATAAGCTTGTTGTAAACGGCAACAACGTATACAGCCTAAGCGATTTCGGCAGCGACTACCAGATTTTAGGCGATCCGTTTGCAGTAAATGTCCCTGTAAGCAATCTAAACACAGGAAGCAATGCAATTACAATAAGCACAGGGCTTAATTCAACATCATCAAGCGGCGGCTCAAACGACAGCAGGGTGATTTATACTTTATTGCTCAATGGCTTTGCTGATTATAGCACAGTTGTTGCAAAATCAGACGGCTGCTCATGGACAGTAAGCTTTGAGGACGGCTCAGCATCAACAATAAAAGTGCCTTCAAGCTACAATGGGGCTGACATCTGCAGCTTTTCAGCGCAGACTTACGATTCAAATGATGCAATGGACAACGCAGTATTCCAGCTGTTCAGCAATCTTGATCTGGACAAGGACGGCAAGCTTGAAGTCAATATTGACGAGAACAGCCTGAATATAAACACGTTAACATTGTCAAAAATCCCTTCATTGTGGGGGCCTGCAATAATAGAAATAAGGGTTTGGGAATAGGATGATAAACATTAACTAAAGAATTCATTGCGAAAAATTTTAACAATAAATATTAAAAATAAAATTTTAAATCAAAATGCGCTCAAAAAAAGCAATTTTTTACACCATAGCTGCGATTGCGCTGACAGCTGTAATATTCGTGACTTACGGCGCGTATACTGCCTACAGGCTGACAGACAGGATGGAAGTGATAGAGACAAGGATAGAAACGGTAAATTTTTTTATAAAAGATGTTGAGAAGGATTTGAATAAGGGCATTTACATCACTGCATTCAGGACTTTGCTGAGTTTTGACCAGTTCATATCAACTAACGGCACTTACATAAGCAATGTTAATGAAAAATTCAAGGAATCATTTCTGAATGGGACTATAAACCAGCAGCCCTTGAGCCTTATGAAAGACTCAACCTTTACAGACTGGGCAAACAGGATTTCAGCCGAAGCCGGCAAGATAGACATAAACTTCAATTTTACAGTAAACGATGTCAGGCTAAATCATACTGATCCCTGGACTGTTGAAGCTGGCGTTAACATAACGCTGGACATAAAGGACAAAAGGAATACCAGTTCCTGGAGAAGAAACAGGTATTTAACGACAAAAGTCAGCATAATCGGATTTGAAGATCCCTTGTATGTAGTTAACAGCAACGGCAGGGTTACAAGCACTATAAATCCAACTAATATAACTAAGTTTGTTGTCAGTGGCAAGGTTGACAATCTGATTTATCATATGAACAATTCATATTATATTGCCCATAATGATGCGCCGAGCTTTTTAATGAGATTGGAGGGAAATTTGGGCAATTCCACAAATGGGATTGAAAGCCTTGCCAATCTTGAAAAATTCCAGCAGCAGGGCCTTGCTTTAAAAGACAGGAGTGTAGTTGATTACATTTATTTTGGCACTAAAACAACAACAAATTTTAGAATTAACGCAACTCCTGAATGGTTCAAGATTGACGGGACTTTGCCTGCTCCGGGCCCCCCAAAAGGAGAGCATCTTGATGCTTATCAGGTAAGAAATATTACGATTTGATTGTAAAAGAATTACTATTTTTCTTATATTGGCGGTGGACCTGCTACATCGTCATTTGTTATAGTACCAACTCCCTGGCTGTCGGAGATTGTTGCGTTTGTGGGGCTTGTCAAATTGACATAGAAAGTTTCGTTTGATTCTACAGTTGTGTCTCCTGTGATTGAAACATTAAATTGCTCGGTGGTGTCTCCCGGGCTGAATGTCAGCGTGCCTGATGTGGATGTATAGTCTGAGCCGGCTGTTGCTGTATTATTTGCTGTTGCATATTGCACAGTTACTGTGTTTGTAGTAGACTCTGATAAGGTTACTGTAAATGTTAAGTTTGTCGTTCCGGCATTGCCTTCGTTTGCAGCAACATCATTTATAGATATGGAAGGTGTTACAGCTGCTGCATTTATTGTCACGCCGCAGCTTGCAGTTGAAGTTTGATTGCCGGATGTTACTGCATAATTTGCTGTTTTTGTTCCAGAAGTCGAATATGTTGCTGTTGCTGTTTGGGTTGTTGCAGTAACTGCGCCAGACCAACTATGAGAATAAACCCCAGTTCCTCCGCTTGGCGTTCCTGTCCAAGTAATTGTGTCACCGGTATTGCCTGAGCTTGGCGAGCCGCTGCATATGGCTTCAAGAGTCGGAGTTGAAGGGCCAACAACATTTACTACCCTGCTCACGCTTACAGTTGTTGTGCTTTGAGAGATTCCGCTTCCGGCATATGCAGTGACATACACCCTGTACTCGCCAGCTGCATCAAAAGTTACCGACCCGGGATTTTGCACATTATAAGTAAAGGAAGGCATAGCTCCACTAACATAAGGGTCTATTACCCATCTAAAAGATACTGGACAAGCCGATGGATTAGGGTCGGTGTTACGGAATGTCGATTCCAGATTCACGCTGTTTCCGGGAGTTATTTTAACATCCCTCTCCGGGCTGGTCATGGTAACTGGCGCCGAGTCGCAGACATGCTGTATTCTGACTTTGCGCAACAGTGTATCCAATCCCCCCTGCCCATCACTTACAGTAAACGTGAGTTCATTATATTCTCCATGGGAGCGCCCTAGCCTGTATTCCACTTCGCCTGTTGAAGGATCTATCCTGACCCATGAAGGCAAATTGGAACCTGAATAAACAAGTTTATCTCCATCAGGATCTGTCGCAGATAATATTTCTTTATAATCTTGGCCTTCTCTAAGCTCAAGCATCCCTTGAGGTTGTTGAAACACGGGATTTCTGTTTACATTATTCACCGGCTGTTCCCATATTGCTTCGCCTTTTGCTCCTTCGGGATCAGTGGCCCTTATCAAAAATCTGTAAGTCTTTGAGCCATCAGAATATCCGGGAGCAAGAATTAGCTTTATTGCGTCTGTCAGATTTTCCGTGGTTATCCAAGGAGGCAGCCTTTCCCCATTATAAAGTGCTGCTGTAAGTGCCAACCTGCCAACGTGCTCTTTATCTAAATCTTCTGCCCTAAATATAAGCTCTGATATTTGCCCTTCATTGGCGGGCACTTCAGACGGAAGAATAACGCTGGGAGCCCTGTTTTTATTCTGAATGACTAATGTGTACTTCACTTTTGTTATTAATCCATCCTGATTTTTAACCCAAAGCTCAATTGGATGTTCTCCGGCTGAATCATAGTCAATTTCACCTGAGTAGATTAACTCCCTTGTAGCATTGGCTAATGAAGCTAGGGTAGATGATGCTACATTAGATGTGTTGCTGCTCAAAGATAGGGAGTCTAGTCCCTTGACAACTTCAACAATTCCGTCTGTATTTATCCTGCAGACATAAAGGGAGCCCTCAGTTGCAGTTTCAGGGCAGTCACCAAGTGAAACTGTGGCAGAGTTTTCTGTTGTTGTCCTTGTAACTCTTGAATTTGCCGTGACTATTCTTTCCAGATTATCTACTGGAGTTGCCAAGCTTGCCCTTAAATTGCCAATATTTTTTCTTGTATAATTTTTAAAATCTGTTGATATCACAACAGAATACTGCGGCTTTCCCTGACCTGCCCTTACTTCAACTCTTGCCTCTGTATTTTTTCCAAAAAGAAACCCGGAAGAATAGGCTGTTCCAATAATCGCTCTCAACTCATCAGGAACATTTTCCCTTACTTCTATGAAATTACTTCCTTCAAGCACGTATCCTTTTAATCCGCCGCTTAAAGCCCCTCCAAAAGCAAGTTTTAAATCCGGTAATATCAGGAATTCGCCCCTTGCAGTTGCAACTTTCCTTACAAACTCGTACAATCTTTCATCTGTGGTGATTTTAGTGGCTGAGGTTATTCTGCCGTCTTCTGATTCAGAAATTTGCGAGGAGCCTGCATGGCTGACAAGACGCCCTTTGGATAAAGGGTGTCCATAATATCCGCTTGCCGAGAATCTACCTGACTTGAATGAAGAAGTTAAGCTTGCAAGCCCTCCGGTGCCATTTCGGTATTGGTAAAAAGCCCCCCCTTGCGCCAGCGAACCATTCCCAAAAAGATGGTTAAATACCTGCCCGGCATCAACTTCATAAATATTGCCGCCATTTGACCTTGAATATCTTCCAGTTCCCTGGACTACAAAAAGATTATTTCCAAGTTTCAGGTAAGGCACAAATCCAGTTCCATTAACAAATATTTTTGAATTTCCGTCAAGATTATCACCGGAAATACTGCTATTAAAAATCGGCTTTTTGCCGGTTTCTTGCTCAGGCTGGCTTTGGGCAGTCTGCTGCTTATTGTTATTCTGATTGGTTTGCTGGGCATGCGCGACAGAAGGCAGCATAGACAATAGAGCTACAGCTGTTGCATATTTTACTCCACGATAAGCATTTGACAATTTATAAGCTATCGGCATAGTTCAAAACAATGCACATCCGTATTTAAACCTTTCCATTTACTCTTACTTCAAAGTAGTGAACAAAGTTAAGATACTGCGAACTAAAACAAAATAAATAAAACGCAAGATTTTTAAACGATTAAAAACAAAAATTAGTCAAGATGGAAATTGAAAGCAGCGTGATAGAGACAGGAGTAGACAAGCTTGTCAATATTATAAAAGAGAGGGGAAGGATAGCTTTGGCAGATGCTGCAAAAGAGCTTGGGGTAAGCACGACTGTCGTGCAGGAATGGGTCGATTTTCTGGAGGATGAGGGAATCATCAGCGTGGAATACAAGATGACAAAGCCTTTTCTTGTTGAAAGAAAGCTGACAAAAAAGGAGGTTGAGGCAAAGTCCAAGGAGTTTGAAAGCAAGAAAGATGTATTTGTCAGAAAGGCTGAATTCAGCTTAAGCTTTCTTGACAAGCAGGCTGAAGACCTGAAAAATGTTAAAGGCGAGTTTGACAGGATAAAAAATGAGCTTGGCCTGGAGCTGGATACTGTAAGAAACGAGCTCAAGGAGCTGGAGAGATACCAGCAGATGAAGCAGGAGCTTCAAAAGCAGGTTGAAGAGCAGAAAAATGATGCCAAGGCAAAGATAGAGGCGCTGACAAAGCAAATCCTGAATGAGCAGAGAAGATACCAGGAGCTTGTGGCCGGCATAGAAAAGGAAAAGAATGCCCTTACACAGGAAAAGCAGCAGGCAAAATCCATAGAAGAAAGTGAAAAGCTCCTTAATAAGAGATTGGAAGGCCTAAAAGGAACGATTTCCTTAATTGAGAATAGGATAGGCAAAGAAGACGCTGCCATAAGGAATTCCGAATCCCACATAGAGCGGCTGAACAGCGTAATCGAGGATGTAAGGCAGAGGGTTGAAGAAGAGAAGTCATCCATAGTCCCATTGATGGAGAAGAGTAATGAGCTTGAGAAAAAAATGGCATATCTGCAGGAAAATATAATAAAAAAGATAACAGAGAAAAGAAAAACAGTAACAAATGCAGATCAAATAACAAAAAAAGTCAATGATTTTTTTGCCAAGAAAATGACTGTTGTCAACCTGGTTGACAGGGTAAACAGGGACAGGGACGAGCTTGAAAAAAGCCTTATAGAGCTGATAAAAAAAGCCAAGTCTTTCCAGATTGCAGGCAAAAAAGACTCCGGCAGGGAGATGCTGGATATTGAGAAAAAGTTTGATGAAGTGAATGAAAAAAAGGGAGTATTTGAGAGCGAGCTGAAAAAAATGACTTCATTTTTCGGAAAATAATTTTTGTATTGTTATAGGACATCCCGCGTATTTTCGCAATAAAAAGATAGTTAAAAAAAGAGGCAGCGAAAAACCCTGAAATGCGAGTGAGCGAAGTGAACTCGCTCACATGTCGAAAATCATTAGATTTTCGAGCATGATCGAAAATGCGAAGCATTTATCGACAGGTCACAGTTTTTCTGGTCTCTTTTTTAAAATTCATATTAAATAAAAAAGATAGTTAAAAAAAGAGGTGTGGATTTTGCCAAAGCCGGTGATTAAGTACAGAAGTAAGCCCATTTCTGAAGCTGAGATAAGGCCGCCTCCGCAGCATCCGGAGCAAAGCGGGAAAAAGCTCTTCGGCGTTTTCAAGTTGGGATCTGAAGATGATAAATTAATTGCTGATGCCGATAAGAAGCCACCTATTTCTGAGCTGGGCAAAACACGGCCAAAAAGGGAGGAGGTTAAACAAATAGCAACGCTTGAAAAAAGATACGGCACCAGCCTGATGGACATGCTGAGGCACATTCATCTGAAAAGAGACAAAATAAATCCAATCTTGCCCGGCAAGCCAGAATCAAAGATGCCGGTTCAAATTCAGCCCCAGAAGCCAATGTCTGGAGAAGTGCAGCTCACGGGCCTTGGAAATGTGATTCAGCCGGAGCAAAAGCAGGAAAAAACCAAATTGAGCTTATTGCCGCTGAAAAAAGAGGATGTAAAGCTTATTACAAGCTATGACTTTGTATCGGATCAGATACCTATAACAATAAATATTTACAGGAAAAAAGGCGAGTTTGTCCCGATTTATGAAGTTTTAATATCAAGCATAAGCAAAAATACAGAGATAATTCTTGAAAAAATCAGGCAGGAGATCACCACTCAGGTAAGCCTGGGCATGGTGGATATACTCTCGACTAAAGACACTGGAGTCATAGAGCAGAAATTCATAGACACCATAACAAACCTCATAAACAAGCATTTTCCGGATGCTGATGAAAAAACAACAAATTTTCTCAAGAGCTATCTGATCCAAAGAAGCCTGGGGCTTGGCAGCATAGAAATACTTATGGATGACATAAACCTTGAAGAGATAGCCATAAACAGCGCAGATGAGCCCGTGTGGGTTTATCACAAAAAGCACGGCTGGCTTAAGACAAGCGTAACGCTTGAAAGCGAGGACCAGATAAGGCATTACTCTACAATGATCGGAAGAAGGGTGGGCCGGCAGCTTACCATACTTGAGCCTTTGATGGACGCCCATTTGAAAGGCGGCGACAGGGTAAATGCAACCTTGGAGCCGATATCCGTCTCAGGAAATACGATAACATTGAGAAAATTCGCAGCCAAGCCCTGGACTATAACTGATTTTATAAAAGACGGCACAATATCGACAGAGGCTGCTGCTCTTGTGTGGCTTGGCGCGCAATTTGAGCTGTCTACGCTTATAGCGGGCGGCACAGCCACAGGAAAAACAAGCATGCTTAATGTAGTGGCAAATTTTTTTCCCCCTAACCAAAGGATAATAAGCATAGAGGACACAAGGGAAATTCAGCTGCCGAAGTTCCTTCACTGGATACCTATGGTTACCAGGCTTCCCAATCCTGAAGGCAAAGGCGAAGTTTCTATGCTTGACCTGCTGGTCAACTCATTAAGGATGAGGCCGGACAGGATTATAGTTGGTGAAATCAGAAGGAAAAGGGAAGCAGAAGTCCTGTTTGAGGCAATACACACAGGACACTCAGTTTATGCCACTGTGCACGCAAATGACGCAGCCGAGACAATAACCAGGCTTATCAATCCCCCTATCGAAATACCCAAATCCATGCTGCCTGCAATCTCAATGATTGTTGTCCAGTACAGGAACAGAAGAACAGGCGTGAGAAAAACTTTTCAAATAGCTGAAATCCTGCCTAACTCCGAGCCCAATGTGCTCATACAGCTTGACATTAGAAAAGGCGTGCTTAAAAAAGTTGCAAACTCAAAATCGCTTATGTCCACGATTGAATTGTTTACAGGCTTCACAAGAAACGAGATAAATAAGTCATTAAAAGAAAAAGAAGTTGTTCTGAAATGGCTTGCAAAGAACAGCATCAACACAGTTGACGGAGTTGGCAGGGCAATAGCGGAATATTACACCAACAAGGACAATCTGATGGAATGCGTAAGAAAAAACAAATTGCTGCCCAATTAAAAAAAATAATAAAAGGTGGTTTACATCAAAGGAGGCGCTTTAAATAATCTCATTCGCGTGATTGCGAAAACTTTCCCCATGCTGAAGCTCAAGCTGAAGCAGGCGGGCATGGAGGACAAGCCTGAAGATTTCATTAAAAAAACAATTATTTCTGCCTTCTACATGACTACCGGGCTTGTTGTTGCAGTGTTCCTGGTGCTTGCCAAATTTGAAGTTCTGAAGGGAATCATGTTTTTGATCATACCGGTAATATTTGTCATGATGTTTCTTTATATGCTGAAGCTTCCGGAGCTGAAAATCTCAAGAAAGGAGAAGGAGATCAGCTCAGAGATTGTTTTTGCCGGCAGGTTCATAATAATAGAGCTTGAATCGGGAGTGCCCCTGTACAATGCAATGGTCAATGTCTCAAAAAACTTCAGGATTATCGGGCAGTATTTCAGGGAGATAACAGACAAGGTGGATTTTGGGACAAGCATGGAAGATGCCATGAATGAGGCAGTTGAATTCGTGCCGTCCAATGACTTGAGAAAGATCTTGTGGCAGATGATTAACTCGATAAGGACGGGCTCTGACATATCAAAATCTCTTTACTCGGTTATGGACCAGATAACAAAAGACCAGATAAATGAAGTGAACAAATACGGCAAAAAGCTTAATCCTCTGGCCATGTTCTATATGATAGTGGCTGTGATCCTGCCTTCTCTCGGAATGACAATGCTGATAATACTCTCCTCATTTATAAAATTCCAGCTTAGCCTGACAGTGCTGATTGCGCTTGCGGGCTTTTTGGGATTCGTGCAGTTTATGTTCATAGGGGTGGTAAAAATGTCAAGGCCGCCGATTGAATTTTAATATGATTAGCCTAAAAAATATATTTAAGAAAAAGCCGGGGCAGGCAGCGCCAGAGGGAAAAATAGAATTCTTCAGGAAAAAGTACAAGAAAGAGCAGCAAAAAAAAATAAGCGCCCAGGAAAGGAAGCAGAGGCTGAAGAATTACATTGAGAGGGCGGGATTTGAAGTAAATGTGCAAAAGCTCAAGAGGATATTCTTCAACACGGCCATAATAATAAACCTCATATTTTCGGCTTTGCTTATCTATTATTTCTCTGTAACTTACGGGATTGGATGGGGCACGGTGGTTGCTTCGATATTCGTGCTTTGGGTTTTGATTTTTGTACTGCTCATAATTGCGCTGTGGATGATGTTCTACCTGGCTGTGGACCTGAAGATTTTCAAGAGAAAGGTTGACATTGAAGATGTCCTTCCAGATTTCCTTCAGCTTACGGCATCAAACATAAATGCAGGCATGACCATAGACAGGGCATTATGGTACGCTGTAAGGCCCAGATTTGGAGTTCTGGCAAAAGAGATAGAGACCGTTGCCAAGGAAACCATGAGCGGAGTTGATTTGAAGCTGGCTTTGGAGAAATTTGCTTCAAGGTATGATTCAACCGTGCTCAAAAGATCAGTAAGCATGATAAACGAGGGAGTGGAAGCCGGCGGCTCAATCGGCGATTTGCTCAACAGGGTGTCATTGGATATACAGCAGCAAAGGGCAATGTTCAAGGAAATGTCCGCAAACGTAACAACCTATGTAATATTCATCGTATTTGCCACAGTAGTTGCCGCCCCGTTCCTATTCGCATTATCGGGAATCCTTATACAGGTTGTTGAAAGCCTTGGCTCGTCTTTAAGCGGGACTGCTTCAGGAGCGCAGTCTGCAGGCATATCAATAAGCTTTTCAGGCGTGGGAGTGACGCAGACTGATTTCAAGATATTCGCCATAGTATCCCTTTTGATTACGTCTTTTTTTTCTGCTATTATGGTGGCAACAATAAAAAAGGGCAATGTCAAGGCAGGCGTCAAATATATCCCGATATTTGCAATTGTGTCCTTGGTTATTTATGTAATAGCGCAGAGCTTGGGCGCTGGGCTGCTGTCGTCGTTTTTTACTCTTTCTTAATGCCTAGGAGATGGTTAAATGCGAAAATCGCGATTTTTTGGGTTGAAAGCCGGGAAAAATGCCAATATAATTTTTCGACAGATTTATATATTAGTTATTTAATTGATATTAAAATAAATACGAGGAATAAATATTAGTTAAAATGAGGTGAAATGATGAGTATTTCTGCTCAAATTAAAAATAAAAAATCACAGGCAGCCATGGAATTTTTAATGACGTATGGCTGGGCCATACTTGTTGTTCTTGCTGCTATTGCGGCTTTGGCTTATTTCGGGGTTTTAAGCCCTGAAAAATTTCTGCCTGAGAAGTGCCTGATGGAAACCGGGTTTGTATGCATCAGCTCCAAAGTCGATCCAACTGAGTCAACTATAGTGCTGCAAAACGGCTATGGCAGGACTATAACTGTGGATAAGATTGATATCGGCAGCTGCTCTAAAACATTTACTGATATTCTTACCAGCGAAGATCAGAAAACATTTGTCCTTACCGGATGCAGCAATGGCGTTTCCAAGGAAGTGTTTAAAGGTGAGATTATTATAAAATACACAGAAAAGAACACCAATCTTTCAAAGACAGGATACGGGGTCATAAATACCAAGATTGAATAAGATTGAAAAATAGAGGTGAAATAATGACGAAGAAATCACAGGCAGCTCTTGAATTCATAATGACCTATGGCTGGGCCATACTTGTTGTTCTTGTTGCGATAGGGGCTTTGGCATATTTCGGGGTTTTAAGCCCTGACAAGTTCCTGCCGGCCAAGTGCACAATGCAGGCCGGATTGGCATGCATAGATCACAAGGCAACTGCAACAAGTTTGAAAATTATCGTCAAGAATTCGCTTGGCTATGATATAACAGTAACTGATATAAAAGCGCAGCAATGCACTGCGCAGACAGGCTTGTCTATCAGCGTGGCAAATGGAGGTAACTTGGATACGACGGCATCTACCTGCGTTAATTCCGGCTCTAAATACAATGGGCAGGTTAATATTACCTTTACAACTCCAAGCGACTATGGCGGCTTGTCCCACACTAACGCAGGGCAGGTCACAACCAGGATAGAATAAGATTCTATATTTTTTATTTTCTTTTTATATTAGTTGTAGAAGATTTATCTTTATGGATTATGCATAGGAAGTTCTAATCTATAGCCAATGCAAATTAAGTTTGTTAAGGCATATCGGATGATTTAATAACAACTCAAATGGCCATAATATCCATTCGATAGACAATAAATTAAATAAAAAATAATAGGCGGCTTATGTCGCAGTAAACAGGATAATAAGTAATCCGCACACTCCTGCCTTGCTATCTCTCCTTATAATCAAGCATTACTGCTCTATGAGGGGCACCCATTAAACCTATTCTGCACATGGGTCTCTCGTAATTTTAAAATTAATATATTGATGGTATTCCTAATAGTGTCTAAATAGTGTTTATAGCCCTATCTTAAGCCTCAATAAAGCCAAAAATTCAAAAGAAAATCTGTTTACTGCTCTCTCTTCTTCTGCCACATGAAGTATCCTATTCCGGCCGCAACCACTATTACAAGCACTACAATCCATGCCAATGCTGTACTGCTTAGCCCTTTCTTTTCTTCCATTGCTGGAGCAGTTGGAGCTTCTGCAGTTGGAACTTCTGTCACTGGTGCCTCGGTTGCAGACGCCTCAGTAGGCGTTTCAGCTGCTGGCGCTTCTGCCGGAGCTGCTTCCTTGTTTCCTATAGCGAAAGTGCTGAACCCAGGAGTTGTTGAATCGTATAATACATTAGTTCCATCATCGCCTGTCTTTGATGTTGGCAGGCCATTCCACTTGCTGTCTGCGTATCTGTACAGCACAACATCACTTTCGCCTACACCATTAGTTGAAAGCCATGATTTTGGCACTTTGAAGCTGATTGTTATCTTTGAAGCGTCTGAATCTGCAAGGTTGCTCTTTGTTAGCTGCAGGTACTGGTACACTTTTGCCGCTGCATTGCTTGTCAATGGATTTGATGTATAGCTTTGGACATTTACAGACGGGCTTGTAACTGCATTCTTTACTTCAATTACTATGGATGTTACAGCTATTTTCTCGTTCTTTACTGTTACTGTTCCGCTTGCGCCTGCTGCCAGGCTATCCCATTGCGTTCCTGTTGATGCTGCCACATTGCTTACTGGGGCTGCTCCGCCTCCGCCTCCGCCGCTTGAGCTTGAGGTGGATGCGGCTGCTGCTGCGGCTGATGCAGCGCTTGTTGTGAAGTTGAATGTGCCATTTCTTGCGCAGTTGCCGTTAAAGTCGCATATGGTCACATTGAAATGGTATAACGTGCTGGCACTTAAACCAGTCAATGATACATCTTGTGATTGGTTGAAGTCTGTTTGTACGGCTGAAGTCGAAGCAGAAATTCCGCTAACAGTGGTTGCATAAAATACAGTTGCATTAACTGTTTCATTTATGCCGCTTATGGTGACTGTTGATGTAGTTTCGCCTACGCTAGTGGAAATTGTGGTGCTGTTTGGTGTGTTTGGCGGAGTGGTATCTGACATGTTGAATTCCCATACATGCCCGATTGTATTCCCGTTATTGTCTATAACCCAAAATGTTATGTTGTAACCAGTCCCCGCATTCAAATTCTTTACATTTTCAGTTGATCCTAAACAAATGTTTCCGCTCAATGTCATTGTCTTATTTGTAGGAGCAGTTGCATTTAGGTGATAATAGCATGTTGCAGCATCTGCTGAAACTGTTATGTTTGGCACAAACGAGCTTACTGTCTGGTTTTGTATCCTCTCATTAGAGGTGTTGCCTCCGGGAGTTGTTACATTAACTTTAGGCGCTGAACTATCGTTAACAGCAACCACAACACTGAAATGCGGCACTTGTACTATAGTCCTGCCGCCAGAGGAATAGTTCCAGCATGGAGTTGTGCTTGCTCTTGTAAATCCTCCATCACAAGCCGATATATTAGTTCTGCTGGTTAAAGCGCCTACATCTGTTATCCACCAGAATTCAGGGCCATAAGGAGTCCTATTAGAGTTGTTGAATGGGAAGGTAACAATGCCGTAATATGAATTATTGTCGCCAATAAAATCTTGCAGGCTGTTGTTGAATACCACTGCTATTAATAATGTGTTAGTCCAGTTATTAACTATATGCGCTCCAGTTGCAGTATCATTTATATATGGCGTAAAGTTTAGCTTGTCCCAGTTGGCTGCTGAGCCGTTAAGCTCTGTTATAGTTACATTTACGCTGCCGTTTGTCTGGTATACAAATTCGTAAGTTTGGTTTGTTGCATTTTCATTGTCTATAACCTGGTAAACCCCGTCTGTTTTTACCCTCATAGTTAAATTAACAGGTATGCTGCCTCCTTCAGCAGCAGCTACATATGATTGGTTTATGAATGCCTGTGTAATGTTTCTTATGCGCCCGAATGGTATATTTCCTATCACTGTGAATTTAACTACACTGCTGTTTGTTGCTTTGCCAAGTGAATCATTTACCCTAAACTTAATGGTATGGGTTCCTGGCGTAAAGTTAAGCCTAAAAGTATTTGTGGTATTTACAGCTGCTTCGCTAGTTGTAGTGACATTTAAGTTCACAACTCCTGTTAATGGATGGAGTGTAATTGCCGGATCAAGGAAGTACATTATCTGTGAGACTCGTTGAGAGTCATCCAGAGCAGATATATTAAACGTTATATTGCCGCTGCCGCTAAATCCAGGAGTTGGGGTATTGACTGCAACTGAAGGCCCTAAATCATCAACCAGGAACTGGAACATCTTTGTTTGGGAGTTTCCCGAAAAGTCATATGCTTGTATTGTTACTGTCCTGTTTCCTGATACCCCCCCTTTGCAAGTGCCTTGGCTGTGATTAAATGGATATATAAAAGTACCATTCTGCTGGGTAGCATTGTAAGTTGTATCACCTCCAAATGTTTGTACAGTGGAGTTGCAGCTAGATGTAAAGCTTAAGTTTTTGATTGTAGCTGTGCCGAGGTTTACAACTGTGAAATTTATGCCGGTATATGGAGTTACATTGGATTTGTTGATAGCAGCCAATCCATTTTGAAGTGCAACTAAAGTAATGTTTGGCCCGCCTTCTCCCGTATCAACTGTAAACGAGTGTATGTACAATTCAGAATTGCCCCAGGTATCTTCTGCCGTTAGTCTAATTACTCTTGTTCCATTTGCCAATGGGCAAGTTCCAGAACTGCTGACTGTTATTGAACCGTTTTTATTGGATTCTGCCAATCCATCAGATTGTGTGTAGTTTGCAAACTTGTTGCATACTGCGCTTGTGCTGCCATCTATCTGTATTGCAACATATCTCAAAAGCCTGCCTTCTGTTGTATTCCAGGTTATTGTTGGAGTTGTATCGCTAATATTTGAATTATTAGTTGCACTTATTCCAGCCACATCCTGAATCAATAATGTAGGCTTTGTTGTGTCGTTTATTTGTATAGTGATGTTTATGACATTGCCAGAAGTATTTATGTTGCCGAGTGTATCATTCACCAAATACCTAAAGCTTACATTAGCGCCTTCAAACAAATTGTGGCCTGTTGGGACAACATAAGTCAAATTAATAGTTCCATTGGTATCTGTAGCAGACGGGCTTATGTTAAGTTCTCCCTCATTCGAGGTTCTATTAACAGTTGTCCATGAACTGCTTGTTACGTTATAGAACTGCAGATAAGCATGTATAGGTCTTGTCAAATTATCAGTAACATTTGCAATTCCAAATAATTTTCTGCCTTGCGCCCATGTTCCAGAACCATCAGCTGGAACAGTTGTTGGCGTATTTCCTCCCAATGGCAATCCAGTTATTGTGCCATTGGTAAAGTTAAGGCTGGTGACAATTGGCGGTATCTGGTCAATTGTTACTTTTGTTACCTTTGTGCTAAACAAGCCCAGCGCATCAACAGCAGATGCGTTGACTAAATATGTCCCGTTTTTAGTGAAAGTAAAGGTAGCATTGCATCCGACTACTGCATTAGTAACAGCTACGGCTGTGGCATTGCAGGTCAAATTTGTATCGCTGCTTTTGTTTGTATAAGTGAAGTTCGCAACTATCTCCCCGGCAAGATATATTGTTAAGTTTATAGATAAGTTTAGCGACATGTTTAGTCCAATGCCGCTGTCGTTCAATGTAAACTCAATCCTCTGGGCCGACACATCTGACACTGTTGATGTGTTGAAAACACTGGGAGTTGGCGTAGTAAAATTAAACGTAGGAGCACTTGCGTCTACAAAAACTGAGAAATTTCCGGAGAATGTTAAGTTATCAGTGCGGTTATAATTGCCGGCAAAAGCGCTGCTGTTTGAAGAGTTAAAGCATCCAATCGCAAATGTATAGTTGCCATCCCGGGTAAAGGTATAATTCATATAGCTTAATCTCTCGCTTGAGGAATTGAAAATAGCGTCATCGGGCTGCTTGGCTGTGTTGTTTAGTGTAATATTTACAAATTTCGCCTCTGACCATGCTATCTGGTTTGTTGTGCTGTTTATCCACAAGCTGCAGTGGGATTCGTTTTCTTCAGGCCTTGGATCGAGACCTCCCAAAAACCAAGTAGCATTAAATGTGAAGTTAATGTTCCTATTAGTTGTGGTATTGAATGAAGAATTCGCGGGAGTCCTTATTTGTACAGTCATCGCCTCGACAAAAATCATAGTCAGGGCAAAAATCACAAGAATTGAGGCAAAGAGCACTATATTTACTCTTGCATCACGAGAACTGAATACACCTCTATATCCCTCTTTTCGCATTATTTAATCCTCAAACATCTGAATTAACAGTTAAGTTTAACAATAATATTTAAACTTTGTGATTTTCAAAGCATATATTTAAATCTTGTGATTTTAAGCTTAGTGATAAATTAAAATTAACCCCCCATTGAAAAAAAGAAATTAAAAATCTATATAAACTTTTGTTGTCAGGCAAAAGTAACAAAAATGCCGATTAAAAATTTAACAAAAAAAATCGCAATAAGCAGGCATGTAAAAGCCTGCGATAGTATTTTATCTAAATCTATGGGATTAATGTTCTCACTAAAGCAAAAAAACGCATTAATTTTCAAATTTAATAAAGAGCAGATAATCTCATTGCACATGCTTTTTGTTTTCTATCCTATTGACGTGATTTTTTTGGATAAAAGAAAAATTGTTGTTGATTTGAAAAAAAACTTCGGACCCTTCTCATTTTACAGCTCGAGGAGAAAATCAATGTATGCTGTTGAGCTGCCCAATGGAACCATAAGAAAATCAAAGACT
>JACPMV010000034.1 GCA_016185845.1 Candidatus Woesearchaeota archaeon
GGCAAAAGATCTGCAAATATTTCCCGGAGGCGCAAAAAAAGGCGACTGGGATATCGGATTAGCGATGGACACTATTGAGCTGGCGCCAAAACTGGACACCATAGTGATTGTAAGCGGCGACGGCGATTATGTTCCTTTGGTGAGGCATTTAAGGCATGCCCTGGGATGCAGGATAGAGGTTGTTGCTTTCGGAAAATCATGTTCCGGCGCCTTAAAGGATGAATGCGACTCATTCATTGACATGGAAACTGACAGGAAAAGGTACTTGATATACAGGTAAAATGGCAAAAAAACCATGGTTGGCAGCTTTATTGAATTTTATATTGCCCGGTGTAGGGTATCTTTATATTAAGAAAAATAAAGTGCTATCGTATTCGCTTATTTTAGCAATAGCAGTTGGAGTAATCGGAGACGCAGCTACAGGGTATAGGTATGTTCCGGAAAATCCAGCCTATATGTGGGCAGCATCATTAATTTTTCTTTTTGGATTCTCATACGATGCTTACAGACTGGCTAAGAATAAAAAATAAGTAATAACTATTCCGCTACATTTAAATAATGTGATTGTTTTATCAAATCAAAAATGAAGGAAATAAGCAAGGATAATTTTGAGAGTGAAGTCCTGCAGAGCAAGACCCCTGTGCTGGTTGATTTCTGGGCTCCGTGGTGCGGGCCGTGCAGGATAGTAGGCCCCGTGCTTGAAAAAATCTCAAGCGAGTATGCCCACAAGCTGGTGTTTTCAAAGCTCAATGTTGATGACAGCCAGGAAATCGCTGCAAGATATGATGTAAGGGGAATTCCATGCATGATAATCTTCAAGAATGGAAATGAGGCAGACAGGATTATTGGGGCTTATCCCGAAGCGCAGCTGAGAAGCAAGATAGACTTGATACTTGCAAAAGCTTAAGTAAAGAGATGCCAAAATGAAGCAGATAAAGCCATTTATGGACATAGAGGAAATAGCGCCTGATTTCGAGTTCGAGGCGATGGTTTTGGAAAGAAACAACAGGGTAGCCGATATGCTTATAAAAAAAGGATATAAAATCAAGAAACCAGTATGGCAGGGCCTGATTGCGTCTTAGGAATGTAAATGTACAAGGCAAAATTATGGGACGAGGACAAGTGGAACATCCATGAAGGATACAAATCTTCAAAATATGGCAGCATAACTCCCTCTGACAAGAAAGAAAGCAAGGCATACCACGAGCAGAAATACGGCTCTGAGAAAGACATTTCTTCCGACTACATGAAGAAGGAGGATGCAAAAGAGAAAGAGGAAAGCAAAAAAGACGCATTGTTTGAAGAACTTGAAGAGGAAAAGAAAAAGGAAGAAGTCAAGGAAGAAGAGCTGCCTTTTAAGGCCGCAAAGCAGATATTCTCAGAGCACAAGAATGAGCCAAAAAGAGAGCCCGGCAAAAAAGACAAAAGCACTATTGAAGACGCTATAAAAAAGGCAATTGAAGATGAGAAGAAGGTAATAATGATGGATTAACATGAAATTAATATCTTTTGCAAAATTCCTTCTGGTACTCATAATTCCCCTCATGCTTTTTCTTATTGTCCTAAATATAACGGGATTTGATGATTTATTCTATAAGGAGAAATTTGATGAGTATAATGTGGAGGAGAATGTCCCAAAGGCAGACTCGCTTCACCAAAAAGTAATGGGATTCATAAAAGGGGATTCCAATGACCTCCCATCGGAGTTCAATGAAAAAGAGAAGCAGCATTTACGGGACGTAAGGAAATTAATAGGATTTGGAACTGTCGTGATGTATATTCTAGTAATATTATTTATTGGATTATTGGCATTTTCGGCATTTACATTAAAAGCAAGCACATACATAAACAAGTTTGTCGGCAAAGTTCTCCTATTCGGGGGGTTATTGACATTGGGGCTTGCTTTGCTGGTTTTCGTGCTTATATCGGCGGATTTTGACTCTTCGTTTGAGTCATTCCATAAAATGCTTTTTGAATATGGGACATATTCATTTGATGCAAGCAAAGAGATGATTGTTAATCTCTATCCGGAGCAACTTTTCATGGACTTGGGAATAAGAATATCAAAACACATCATTATAACTTCATCCCTGATTGCTTTAGCCGGGGTCTTTTTATTATTCAAATCTAAAAGAGAATAATTAAATAATAGCGATAAAAACAAGTAAGCAATGAAAAAACTAATCGCAGCAAACTGGAAGATGAACAAGACTGTTCCTGAAGCTGTTTCAGCGGCAAAAGAACTAAAGTTATTGATTAAGAATTCTAAAAATGCCGAGGTTGCGGTATGCCCGCCTTTTACGGCGCTTGAAGCTGTCGGCAAAGAGCTGGAAAAAACAAAGATAAAGCTTGGGGCGCAAAACATGCATTTTGAGGATTCTGGAGCTTACACAGGCGATATTTCACCATTGATGCTTAAGGGCATTGGATGCGAATATGTGATACTGGGGCATTCCGAAAGAAGGGAATTTTTCAAGGAAGATGACGTGCTGATAAATAAAAAAGTCATGTCTGCATTAAAAAATAAGCTAACTCCAATACTATGCGTTGGCGAAACCCTTGAGCAGAGAAGCAGCAGCAAGGCAAGAGAGGTCATAGACAAGCAGCTGAGGAACTGCCTTGACAAAGTAAATGCAAAACAGATGCAAAATGTTGTTATTGCGTACGAGCCGGTCTGGGCTATCAGCAGGGGCATCTCAAACACGAAGCCGGCAACAAAAGAGGATGCAGAGGAAATGCACAAGTTCATAAGGGAATTTCTCGGGAATATTTTTGATTCGGCAACTGCAAAAAACGCAAGGATTATTTACGGAGGCTCTGTAAAGCCGGAAAATGCAGAAGAATTATTGTCAATGCCTAACATAAACGGCGCTTTGGTCGGCAATGCATCTTTGAATGCAAAAAGCTTTGCAGAGATTGTGAAGGCTGCCGAAAACTAAACCACTTCAACATATAATTTCTGTAGAGGAACGTAAAGATTCCCGCCGTTTCTTATCTCTACATCTATTATGTAAGTGCCTCCGATGGGGGCAGTTTTAGGGACCTGGACGCCTATTCCTACGGTCTTGTCTTCATTTTTTCTGATGGATTCTGTTCTTCCCTGAGGGGGGTTGATTATAAGGGCAGGGCCAGTTATTGGAGAATTATCCATTTTGTAGCCGATAGGGCTTGATGCCCTTGCAATAATCTGAAAATTTCCTGAGTCAAGTATGTTGAGTATCTTTATCCCGAAAATGCCGACTTTTCCCCTCTGTATTTTTTTCTTTTCTACGATTATGCATATCCTGTCCGCGCCTTCGCATGCCAGCCCGCTTATCTGCTCATCAATCTGTGACAGCGTGAGCTTCCGCAGGTCTTCAGCCTCCTGAGCCAGGTTTGATATGAAGTATATCCCAAAGCCGAATATTGTTATTGAGATTATGATTATCACCAGGAAGTTAAGGGACAGTTCCATCGATTTCTTGCTCAGCATTTTATTCTGCCCTTACAAAAAATATCTGCTTTGCCGGGGAATTAAATTTTTCCCTGGATATCTCTTCCTTGTATATTATGTCTCCTGCCGGCGTCCTGCCTGAAGAAACTTTTTTTGTGTAGCTGTAGTCTATCGTATACCTAAGGGAGCCTGCTTCTTCAGCTTCCTGGGGCCTGTATCCAAGGTTAAGCGGCACGCTTATAGCTGTTGAATCGCCGATGCTGCTCAGCGGGTTGTCAAGGCTCTTTTCAGCGATGAGCAGCTCTGACCTCGAATAGTCTCCGTTAAACAGCATTTTTATTCCGGTAATTTTAACAGGCAAAACCAGGTCCTTATGGGAATCATCCAAGGTTATTTTTACCTCAAAAACGTCCCTGCCCATGTCAAAAGGCTTATTATATTTTAAAACAGAGCTTGCCTTGAAGAATCCCGTGTTGATTGTGTCCAGCACATTCTGGGGTAGCACGTCTTTTTGGTCCGCTCCCAAAACGCACCTGTTATCGTAGTTGCAGTAATAGCCGGCGTAAACTGCATCCTGCGTCCTTGTGCCTATCCTGACCTTGGCCTTGCCCTCGCATTTGCCGTAGTCCTGGGGGCATGTGCACTTATCACCGGGCTTTCCGCTTTCCAGGCTTTCATTTATCCTGTTTCCGCAGCAGTTTGGCTGCACTGAATATGCGCATTTCCGGTCCTCGCATTTTGGTATCTTGCAGAGCTGTGAAGGGCAGTCAAGGCTTGACTTGCACTCTGACTTTCCGCAGCTGCTCAGGATAAGAATAGATAAAATAAGAAACAAGAACAGTATGGATTTATTTGAAGTTGGCTTGACCATCTCTTTTCTATGCAAATACTAATTTAACTTATATAAATATGTTATGGAAAAGTTTATATAACCTGAAAAGAAGGATATAAAAAAGAGGCGATAGCATGCTGAGCAACTGCAATTATGACAAAATAAAGCTTTTGTATAAGATTTCTGTGCTTGCAAAATTCATTGAAAAGCATGCAGTTAAGGATGCCGAGCATGACGGCCATCCATTGTGCGCAGAGGAATACAGAGAGCTGAAGAATGACCTGGAAAAGCACATTGAAAAGCTTAGGGCTGCTGTTGAAGGCCTGTCAAGGGAATCCAAATTCAGCTGATTTTATTTTTCAGAAAACCTTTTAAATTGCCTGCAAATATCTTCATTCTGCTTGGGCCCATAGCTCAGGCTGGTTAGAGCGCCGAGTTCAGAAATCAACTGGATGCGCAAGTCTTATATGAAATTTTTGGCAGCAAAGTAAAAAACCAAAGATTCTCGAGGCCAGCCGGAGGTCGCCAGTTCAAATCTGGCTGGGCCCATTTTTATTGAATATGATGGGTCAAATTCTTGGGATTATTTTAGAGTTCTAGTCAATTACTGTGATTAAATACCTATGGCGCATATCTGGAAAAATTAATTTATTCGTA
The DNA here is from genome assembly GCA_016185845.1 of Candidatus Woesearchaeota archaeon. Taxonomy (GTDB): domain Archaea; phylum Nanobdellota; class Nanobdellia; order Woesearchaeales; family GW2011-AR4. The sequence continues at coordinate 4,923 of JACPMV010000034.1, forward strand.
CATTTTCGTATTTTTACGCCCTTGTAATTTCACATAATTCCATAGCACGATAAAGTTCGTTTTTTATCATTTCAAAAGTATCCGCCACCCCATTTCCATACAAAACAACTTTCACATCATTATCTATGTCAAAAATCGCAATATAACCTTTAAGTCTGAGGGTCTCGTATGATTTACCCTTTGTTCGAGGTCTTAGCATACTGCCGCGCAGACTCAGCGAGGGGTTCGACATATTGAATACTACTGCCATTGCAACTGCCGAGAGCCAGAGCCATGTACTATCATAACTATCTCCAACATCGCTATGGGTTATGCAATCACCTCCATACAACGTGCCGGAATATCCCCTTAATTTTAGAGAGCCGATAATACAAAAATCTTCCTCACGCATGTCACATAACGGGTGCGGGTCACCATACCTCTTTAACCAGCTCTTTTGATCCGCAACGGCAAGATTTAAATGGTCTTGCAAACTCCATGTTCCCGCTTCTTTTAACTTAACGGTATATCCACCCAACCAAGATTGATATTGCGGCTCTCCAAAGTTAAACCGAGAAGAAACCCCATCTTTAACTTTTCCCACTGTAAAATAATTCGCTCCCTTGCAAATCTTAAGTCCGAATGTGTTCCATGTATTTGTCATGTCACACACCATGAGTCCGTTAATCCAAAGATCAGGAATCTGTCTGAAAGTAAGCCTGTAACCAATCACGCGCTCTGCCAGATTTAATTTTTTGAAAATAACTAAATTGGCAATAAACTTAGGTATCCCTATGGAAAAGTTACTTACCATCATAAATAAAATCGCTGGAAATGTGCTTGATATCATACTTATTTATTTTTTTCCAATAGCTTTTAGTGCTTAGAAAAAACAATGGAGCGCAGCTAAATTTCAAGCCATTCTTGGAGGCATTTTCAATTATTTTTTTGTTTATTTGGAAAGGAAAAACTACTTCATAATATCTATAGTTTTTCTCCCTTAGTTTTTTCATATTATAAAAATTGCAGAAAATATTCCCATTCATGATCTTTACAAATTTTTCCGGCATGTTATCAAACCGGTCCAGGAAAGAAGTTGAGAATGAAGTATTGCCGAGAATAATCTTCTTAAATTTCCTACCTTCAAAGGAATTTATGATATCTGCCCTGGTGATTGATTTATCCTTAATGTCAAGCAAAACCAGTTTATCTTCCGTTATTACCTCCAAAATTTCATCTAGGGAGTCAACGCCGTACTTACTTTTTATGTCTAAAAATTTTTGTGGAATTTTAAGAAGGAAGTAATATTGCAAAAAAGTACCGTGATAACAGTAAAGAACTCCATCTTTCGATTTTCTTAAGTCGAGTTCAATTGTCTGGATGTAGTCTTTGACAGTAGAAAGAGCGCAAACTTCCTTGGAATTTTCTTTATAGGATTTTTCACTCCCCTTATCAAAATACCCTTTGTGCGCCAATGCAATTTTATTTTTCATGTTCATGAGTTTTAACTTCAAGAGGTACATCCTAACTTAGGAATTACTGCCAATCTTTAAAAGTTTTCTTAAAATCCATTAAATTTAAAAAGCAGATAAAAATCTGAATGCTTATGCCCCTGTAGTGTAGTCCGGATTAAGGAAGTCCACATATGTGGTTGTTCTTTAAGGATAACCAATCATTTCGGATTTTCGATCCGAAGACCTGGGTTCGAAACAGCTGAATGCTGGCGAAAGTCCCGGCGGGGGCATAATTTTTCCGTTAAAAAACAGTATATTGATAAAATAATGGCAAAAGTCAGTACAAAGATGAAGAAATCGAAGAATGGCTCAAAACAGGAAAAATCGGAAAGTAGCTACAAAGACATAAATCTAAGTCTACACGACATTAAGGAAGTAAGGAAAATTATTGATGATTACAGGGAATTATTGGTTGCTGTTGGAAAACTCTGATTGTTGCAGATAGTCCTAAGCAGTCCGGTGGGAGCATTTTACCTTTCTGGAACAATCTGGGAACAAGTATAAATATTACTTCGTGTAATTTTCCCTTATGAAGACAGAGAAGGCAACATTCGCTGCAGGATGCTTCTGGGGAGTGGAAGCGGCTTTCAGGCAGATAAAAGGAGTTGTATCAACGCAGGTTGGATATAGCGGCGGCAATATGGGCAATCCGACTTATGAAGATGTCTGCTCGGATGAAACCGGGCATGCAGAAGCAGTTGAAGTGATATACAATCCGGAAAAAGTTTCTTACGAGAAGCTGCTTGATGTTTTCTGGCAAAACCATAACCCAACACAATTGAACAGGCAGGGTCCTGATGTCGGCACCCAATACAGGTCTGCTGTATTCTATCACAATGAAAATCAGAAGAAAGCGGCTGAGAAGTCCCTCAAAGAGCAGCAGAAAAAATACAAGGATAAGATAGTTACGGAGATTAAGCCAGCGGCAGCCTTCCACCGGGCAGAGGAATATCATCAGCAGTATCTGGAGAAAAGAGGGCTAAGCACCTGCCATATCTGATAAAATTCTTTTTCATATACATTTTTAAACCCGATTCTGTTACTTACTGCCTAATGGCAAAAAATTATACCGAGCTTGAAGCATGGGCTATCTTCATCGGGGCGATTATTATAGGCGTAGTGCTGACGAGCGTATTCTGGGCGTATATCACCGTTCCTGATGAAGTCAAGCAGATAGAAAAAGAGATAAAAAGCTACCAAAACTTAAGCGAGACAGTGATAATACCTGCTGATTTTGTCTCATTCTGCGAGGATATTGACGGCGCGGCAAACTGGGACAATACGGGATTCAGGGAATGTGTAATCGAGGATTCCTCAGAGAAAGATTTAATAGCTATGAAATTGCTATGCACTAAATTCAACCTAAGCCTAAGCTACGGGTCATTCGGTGTCAAGTGTGAAGGAAGAGCCTAAAGTAATCTGCGAAATCTGCAATACGGAAATGTATGAGAAGCACTGCAAGATAATCTGCCCAAACTGCGGGTTCAAGTGGGACTGCTCTGACCATTGATTTTCTCTAAACCTTTAAATATGCCCTATTTTTAGCATTTCTTATGCCAAGGTGGCAGAATCCGGCATTGCGGCAGTCTCGAACAACCGCAAAATCGGTTGACGCTTTGCGGGGCATAAAGCCCCGAGTGAACTGCTGCCCGCAAGGGCTTCCAGGTTCAAATCCTGGCCTTGGCGTTCAAAAAAAGGGTGGTCATAATTAAAAGAGGTGAAATTTATATTTGCATACTTATGATTATAGCCGTGATGCTAATATCCTGCAATCAAAGCCCTGAAGCAGAAGAAACAACTGTCAATGAAATAACGGGCCAAGCAGTTGCAGCAGAAATCATGAGAGCCTGCAAATATCCTGATGGAAAATTCTGCGAGGAAATATGCTGCCAAGCTGAAGAAAAATGCAAGGATGGCAGCTTCGCTTTTATGGAATGCGACCTAAAATCAGGAGAATGGATGGAAAAAGCCTACGCTGATTCCGAATGCTCTTCGGAATGCGAAACGGCAAAAGAATTGGTTCAAGAAGGTATAAAAGAAAATAAAGCCCTGAAATCCTGCCCGGAAGGCTGGAAATGCCTGAACAGATTCGAGAGAATCTACAGGAACTCTGACTGCTCTTTTGGGGAAACAGAAAAATGCAGCACAGGCTGCGTAAACGACACATGCGCAAATTTATGCGCTCCGGACTCTTTCAGCTGCAGAAAGGACATCTTGAGAAAATGCGACGAAGACGGCAGTGACTGGAGATACCATATGACATGCGATTATGGATGCAAGAATAACGCCTGCATAAATCAAGAAAATTCAAATCAAACGCAAAATGCAACGCAGGATAATGATTATCTAGCGGATGAGTGTATCAGCATCATAAACTTTAATTATGATGCCGCAGGCAAGGACAACAACTCCAATCTAAATGACGAATATTTTACCATTAAAAATGCATGTTCTTATTCAATTGATATCGGAAGTTGGATTGCTAAAGATATAGCCAACCATAAATTTATATTTCCGGCCTTTAATTTAGATGCTGATGAAGAAGTGACCATACATACTGGCTCTGGCACAGCTGATGCAACAAATCTTTACTGGGGAAGTGGCAGCCACATTTGGAATAATAACGGAGGTGACACACTTTATTTGAACACTTCGAATGGAACGTCAGTGCTAATTTACAGTTATCCATAGATTTTTTGAAAAATGATACAAACAATCTCCTTATGCATGATAACGAAGAACGAGGAGAAATACTTGGAGCAGTGCCTGAATTCTGTCAAGGGCCTGGCTGATGAAATAATAATAGTGGATACTGGCAGCACTGATAAAACGAAAGAAATTGCAAAAAAATTTAATGCCAAAATCTATGACTTCAAATGGGTTGATAATTTCTCTGCTGCAAGGAACGAGTCTTTAAAGCACGCAACCAAAGACTGGATTCTCGTGCTGGATGCTGATGAGATGATTGAAGAAAAAGATATTTCAAAAATAAAAGAATTGGCAGAAAGCAATGATTTTGCAGGATTTCAGCTGGAGCAAAGGTCATATCTTGAAAATTATTTTGAGGGAGCGTACCAAAACAGCAGCGATTTCGGGCCTGTGAAAAAATATCCATATTATATCTCCCATTATCTTGTAAGATTGTTCAGGAATAATCTTGGAATTCAGTTCAGGCACAGGGTCCATGAGCTTGCCGAGGATTCAATCAAGGAGAAAAATCTCAAATACGGGAAGCAAGGCATAATCCTGCACCATTTTGGTTCTCTTAAGGAGAAAGGAATTGTAAGCAGCAAAGTTGATATGTATTCAAGGATGATAATGCACCAGGTGGAAGAGCATCCGGAAGAGCCAAGGTACAATTACCAGGCAGCAAGGATGTTCCTGGGAAAAACTGACTTTGCCAATGCGCTGAAATATTTTGAAAAAACCGCAAAGCTTGATCCAAATTACAAACTGGTTTTTTCTGAGATAGCAAAAACTTACCTAAGAATGAACGATAAAAACAAGGCAATTGAATATTTCAGGAAAAGCACGGAATTAAACCCCGAAAATCCATCGCCAGCCAACAATCTTGCTGTTGTTTGCATGTCCATGGGAAAGTTTGAGCAGGCCAAGGAGATTCTTGAAGAGCAATTAAAGAAGCATCCTGAAAACGGGGCTTTGAGGCAGAATTATGAGGAGTGTTTAAAGAATTTGGAATAAAAATTTTATTTGATTCATCTCCACTTTATCGAGCACCCAATCGCAGGAGCCAGTTCAATCGGCACTTTCCGGCTATGTACTAATGCATCAACCGCGTTTCTCAGGTCATTGACTGTTGCCTTGCTCTCGTCCTTTGGGCTGTCATCAACCCTGCCGTGATACCTCAGCTTCCTGTGCTCGTCGAAGACAAAGCATTCCGGAGTGCACTGAGCGCCATAGGTGTTTGCTACACGCTGGTCTTCATCCCTCAGATATGTAAAATTGTATTTCCTGCTTTTGGCGTACTCTATCATCTTGTCAAAATTATCCTCGGGATAGTTTATTTCGTCATTTGAGTTTATTCCAACTACCTGGGCTCCCTTGATTCCGTAATCCGACTGTATCTGCTTTATCCTTTCGATGCTGCCCTGCACATAAGGGCAGTGGTTGCACATGAAGATGATTGCCAAAAATCTCCTGCCTCTGAATGATTCGAGAGTATAAGCCTTGCCGTCAACTCCAGGCAGATTGAAGTCAGGAGCCTTGTCGCCGATGCTTAATTTAAGATTATTGGTGTTCATTTCCATTAAAACCGCCTAAAGAAGAGATTATTCCGGCAAAATAAAAGGTTTGCGGTTTTTATCTTGTTAAGATTCTTTTTGTAATACTTCTAATGCATTCCTATTTCTTGCCCAAGCGTAGGTTATAATATCTTGAATTTGCCCTATTAGCTCAGGTTTTCTTTTCAGAATGGAAGCGGCTTTTTTAACTTTTCTGGTTTTTTCTTCAATAGTTAAGCATCCAGCGGATGGCCGTGCAATAGTAGCAAAAGCTTCATTTAAGACGTCCAAATCCAAATCACTTATTCGTTTGGTTAAACTTGCATAATGCTCTCCAAGTTTTTCAAACTGTGATTGTGATACTTTTTTCCCTATCGCTTCACGATAAAAATCTCTAAATTCTCTATAGGGATAAGAATCTGCTACTAATCTGTTATGGGCCAAACCATGGCTAAAAAGATTATGAAATGTTATCGCAAGATACTTGTGATATTCACTTGGTTTTACACCCCTTTCTCTTAAAAAACCATAGATATGGAGCATGTATTCTTCATGCGTTCTAATATGCGATGGTAAATTTCCTACCAATAAGCCAGGTAATCTGGCTTCTGCAACAAAATTTGGACTAAATGTTACATAAATCTCTGGGTCATGGAATGTTGAAGTGCGAACAACAGAGTCAATTCCCAAACAGCTCTCCCAAAATGAGGGAGTCGTTGCCAGCATATAAGGATTATAATTTTTAGGAAATCCTTCAGCAGAAAGTGCTTCATTAATTCTTTCAGCAATATTTTGAATTGCTTCAGGACCACATAATTTTCTTAAAGCTCTTGAAGCTTCCAATCGCTGGTCTTCAGAATAATTTTCAAAAATTCTGTCAATAGCTTCATCGAATTGCTCATGTCCATTATTGCCGTTGCTTTTGATTGCATGATTCCTAAAATCAGCAACAGATGGAGTGCCACTAAATCCTAATATTTGGAATGGATTTGGATATGCAGGATTAGGCGGTACGCCAAAAACCACACTAGATATTTTATCGTCTGAAGGTCGCGCGTATAAATTTCTCCTATCATAGTCAAGAGTTACTTGTATTACTGGCTCTGTAGTTGGTCTAAACTCAAGAGGCAAGCTTTGCAGAGCTGCATCGTAATGTTTTCTTACAAAGTCTTCAAATGTTTTCGGACCTTTATAGTTAATTTTAACCACCAATTCGTAGTATCCTAAATCTATATTTAAACTTTTGTTATAAATTTTTTTATAATAAAAACACAAAATTTATATAGGAAAGAAATCTAGCTTGAAGTGATGTTAGTCGACGATTTAATCGAATTAGGAATTTCAGAAAACGAGGCTAGAGTGTATATTGCATTGCTGGAGACGGGCCCTTCTACAACAGGTCCTGTAATAAAGAAATCTGGGCTTTATAGGGTAATAGTTTATGACACTTTAGAAAAACTATTGAAATTAGGCTTGGTTAATTACTCACTAAAGAGAAATAGAAAATTGTTTGAAGCAGAAGAGCCAAAGCAGATTCTTGAACTGATAAAAAACAAAGAGATTATAGCAAGAAAATTAGTTGATGATTTGCAAAAAATAAAATCAGAAAAGACGCAGGAGCAAGGAGCCTCCATATATGAAGGCTGGCGGGGCATTCAGGCAGCTCAGGAAAATTATTTCAAAGAGATGAAAAAAGGCGAAGGGGAGTATGTAATGGTGGGAGCTTCAAGACAATTGCATAAAAAATTGGATGATTTCTTCAATCATTTTCATGAAAGAAGGTCAAAAATAGGAGTTCCTGCAAAACTATTGTTTAATGAGAATAATAAAAAATTTGGAAATTTAAAGAAAAAATATAAACCTGTACAAATTCGCTTTATGCCTAGAAGAATAGTAACTCCTTCCTGGGTTTCAACATATAAAGATATGGTTTTAATAGGCGTTGCTGAAGAAACTCCAATGGCATTTTTCATAAAGAATAAAGCAGTTGCAGAAAGCTACAAGCAGTATTTCTATTTTATGTGGGAGCAGAGTCAAAAATAATGCCGAAGGGGAGATTTGAACTCCCGACAGACACCTTTCTAAATTTTATTTATGAGAGTGTCACTCTGTTGCCCAAAATAATAGATTCTTCCAGGCTGAGTTACTTCGGCATGCATTTGCAGAATAATATCCGTTTTAAAAAGATTGCTGTCAGGCAGACTTTTTGGTTACCAATTGGTTTCTTATAAAACCATATGGATTTTTAGAGAACCGATTAAATAAGACAATTAGAATCAAATAAACTTCTTTATCTTCTCGGCATATTCCTTGATCTCGTTGTCTTCGTACTTCAGGTGGCTCCATTTTATCCTCAGCCTGTCCTTCTGGAATCTGGGTATTATGTGAATATGCGCGTGGTTTACAACCTGGCCCGCCTCTTTTCCGTTGTTCATCACAATATTGAAGCCCGCGTTGCCAAGCCCAAGCGAAATGGCTTTTGCGATTTTCTTTGCCGCAAGTATTGTCGCTGCAAGATCTTTGTCGCCCATGTCAGTCAAGGCCTGAGAATGCTTTTTTGGCGCAACAAGGCAGTGCCCCTTGTTTGCAGGCATAATGTCAAGAAAGCCTATGGCATGGGCATCTTCATAAACCTTCACAGCAGGTATCTTGCCCTGAACAATTTTGCAGAAAATGCAGTCTTCCATTTTATTCCAATTCAAAATATTCAATATTATTTAAATCCTTTGTGTCGATAACAATACAATTTAGCCTGTCTTCAGGGTAACTGGAGCCCACATTTATACATATTGTTTTTCCAAGATTATCTTTCCACGAGCCGCTCATTTTTGGGCTTTCATGGATATGGCCGTGCAAAGACAACAAAGGCTGCTCTTTTTCTATAAAATCCCTGACTGCCCCGCTTCCGACATGAATTCCGGCAGTTATTATATCAAGATTTGTATTGAAAGGCGGGGCATGGATAACATAAACGGTATTTTTCGGGTTTGATATTTTTTTTAGCCTGTCCAAATCCCCGCTGATGGTTCCGCCATCTTTTTCAATGCTCATTATCTCTTCATTGAACAGTTGATGCGGCATTTTATCGCCTTCAAAATCGGGCTTTTCCCAGTCTTTCAGCCTGAAAGGCGTAGGGTTGACAAAACTGTACCCTGCAAGGTGAATATCCTCATTTAATTTTTCTGATTTCATATGGATTGATTTTATGATATTCCCTTTTTCCGCATTTTCCAGAGCAGGCATGTTTATCCTGAAATCATCATTGCCCATGATCATGCAGATTTCGCATTTTTCATTTCTTTTCTTGAAATCCCTAAGCAGCGGGAACAGGAAATCCTCAAGAAACAGCCTCTGGTTGTGTATTTTCTGCTCGGTTGTTTCTCCGATTCTTGGGCATAAATCGCCGCCAATAATGACGGCATCAGCTTTTATTTCCTCTGATTTATTCAGTAATCTCCTGTAGAATTCCCCATTTCCGTGCAGGTCTGCTGTGTAGATTAGTTTCATTTTAAATAAAATGGACCGGCCGGGATTTTCATCTTGCTGAATTTGAACCCGGAGTCTTTCCCAAGCCAAGGGAACACGATATTCTCCAATGGTGCCCGTAATTTGCGAGCGAAGCGAGCACTTGCGGCTTTATGCCGCGCTGCGTGTCAACCGAGCAACCAGTTGCCAGATTTCGCCACCGGCCCATATATCTGAAGAAAAAGCAGCGCTTTAAATTAGTTTCCTACTTTGCAGCCAGCTTGATGTCCCCTTCATGGATTGTCTTTCTGCCGGCATGCCTTGATATGTCATTAGCCCTCTTGGAGATCTGGATTGCAATATCGGTAAGCTTTTCAGTAAGCGCCGATACGCCATCGTCAGAAACCCTTTTCGCGCCTGCCTTCATCAGAATTCTTGCGACAGCTGCCTTAGGAATAGTAGTGCCTTTTCTTCCCATATTGCCCCATTAAAAATTATCGGGAGAAAACCAAAAAGAACCCCCTAGCCTTTGTGTTACTGCTTTTGTTGGGCAAGTTGTTTAAATAACTTTCGATTTGTAAGATTTTGGCAAATATTACCCAGTATATAATCAAAACATTTAAATACTTCTGTCTATACATTGTCTATACAATGATATTAGGGAATTTGCCTATAAGGGAACAGATAGTAAAAACCGTTGTAAAATCAGGAAACGGCGGAGCTGTCTGGGTGCCGAAAAACTGGCTGGGGCAGGAAGTGGTAGTCATACTTCCAGAAAATCCTAAACTAAAAATAAAAGAAAAAGTAATACATCTTCTTGAGCCATACCTAAAAGATATTGTGTCAGTTTTCATCTACGGCTCTTACGCAAGGCACGAAGAAACAAAAGAATCTGATATAGATGTCATGGTAGTAACAGAAAAGCCCATAAAAATAAGCATAAAAGAGCCAAAATTAGAAATAACGACATTTGAGCTGGAGAAATTCAAAAAGGCGATTGAAAAACACCCGGTTATGTACTATCAAATTGTGCAGGAAGCAGAGCCGCTGATAAATGCCCATGTTTTAGGCTACTTAAGGAATATTAAAATTGAAAATAAAAATTTTAAAGATTATCTCAACGAAACAAAAGAGCATGCCAAAAGCAGCAAAGAGCTTTTGGAGCTTGACAGATTGGATGGCAAATTTATCAAATCATATTCAATTATATACTCGTCTATTTTAAGATTAAGGGGGGTTTTTATTATTAGGTGCATTTTAAACAAAGAAGATTTTTCAAATAAGAATTTTAAAAAATGGATAAGAAGGGGAGAAGTTAATAATGATGAATTTGAGCAGTTTTATTCAGCCTACAGGGCAGTCAGGGACAATAAAAATATAAAAAATATAAAAATCAGAATATCGACAGCAGAGAAACTATTAAATATACTGGAAAAAGAGCTAAAGCATATAGAAATCAAGATTTATGGCAAATCGCAAAAAGAGGCTTCAAAAAGGAATTGAATCTCTTGAGAAGCAAATCGAGCTGCATGAAGACAAATTAAAGAAAGCGGAAGAAGACGACAGTATCGAGCTTGCCAACTACTACAAAAAAGAGATAGAAGCAAAGAAAAAAGATAAACAAGAAAAACAGAGAATGCTGGACAAAGGCGGGTAAACGATGGACAATTCACTAAAACAAACCATAACAAAATACGCCCTTCAAAATGCAGTCAGGTATAAAGAAAATGCCAATCCCGGAGCCGTAATAGGCAAAGTATTCGCGGAAATGCCTGAGCTGAAGGAAGAAGCCCAGGAGATAAGCAAGGAAGCCATTAGGATAATAAGCGAAGTAAACAAGCTTGGTTTTGAAAAGCAGGAAAAGAGGCTGCAGGAGTTGGCTCCGGAACTTCTTGAAAAGAAGGAAGCGGCAGAAGAAAAAGGCATGTTTGAATTCTTAAATATAAGGGAAGGTGAAAAAATTGTTACTGCCTTTCCGCCGGAGCCGAGCAAATATCCCCATATAGGCCATGCAAAAGCGATACTTGTAAATTACGAGCTTGCGAAGCATTATAATGGGGCATTTGTACTGAGGTTTGAAGACACTAATCCGGAATTAGCGCAAAAAGAATTCTACACCATCCACATGGACAATTACCAATGGCTTGGCGTTAAGCCAGATAAAATAGATTATGCATCGGACCACATGGAAGAGATGTACAGCCATGCCGAAAAAATGATCAATGAGAATCATGCTTATGTGTGCGCATGCAGGCAGGAAACGATAAAAGAAAACAGGAGAAATGGAACAGAATGCGAGCACCGCTACCAGCAGGCAGGCGAGAATTTGGAATTATGGAAGGAAATGTTCAAGGCAAAGGCCGGAAAGTATGTTTTAAGGCTGAAAGGCCACATGCAAAGCCAAAATACCGCCTTGAGGGACCCGGTAATATTCCGGTTGATAGACGACGCGCATCCAAGGCAAAAAAGAAAATACAGGGCCTGGCCGACATATGATTTCGAAAATGCCATAATGGACGGCATTGAAGGCATAACTCATAGGCTGAGAAGCAAGGAATTTGAGCTGAGAAACGAGCTGCAGAGGCTGATACAGACAATGGCAGGCTTCAGAGAAACTCACATTTATGAATTTGCAAGATTCAATCTTGAAGGCGTTGAAAGCTCCGGCAGGATCATAAGGGAGAAAGTCCAGAAAAAACAGCTGATAGGGTGGGATGACCCTTCATTGACCACGATTGTTGCCTTAAGGAGAAGGGGATTTTTGCCTGAAGCGATAAAGGAATTTGTATTGTCAACAGGCCTGACAAAAACCGAGGCTGTCCTGACATGGGATGACTTGATAATCCATAACAGGAGGCATCTGGATGCAAAGTGCAACCGCTATTTTTTTGTCGAAAACCCAAAAGGGATTAAAATTGAGAATGCTCCTGAGCAGGCTGCTGAACTAAAAATGCATCCGGAATTTGATGGCAGGGGAACAAGAAAGTTCAGGACAAAAGACAGGTTTTATGTAACTGAGAAAGATTTAAAAGAGTTCAGGGAAGGGAAACTGATAAGGCTGATGGACTGCCTGAATTTCAAAAAAGCAAAGGGTAAATTTGTTTTTGATTCTGTTGGGTATGAAAAATATAAGAATCACGGCGACAAAATAATCCACTGGCTGCCTGCGCAGAAGGATTTGGTTAAAGTTGAGGTTTTAATGCCCGACAAAAATATTTCAAAAGGTCTTGCAGAGCCCATGGTTAAAAATTTAAAGATGGGGGAGATTGTGCAATTCCAGAGGTTTGGATTCTGCAGGCTGGATTCAAGGGAAAAGGATAAATTGAAGTTTTGGTTTACGCATGGTTGATAAAAGAATGTGTCCCAAGTGCAAGAGCACAGATGTAAGCTTGGATTGGGATGCTGAAACAAGCTTGGGATTATCAACACTGAGGCATTTCAAGTGCAATGGATGCGGATTTGTCGGAACATTTTTTCCGGAAGTGGATGAAAAACAATAAAAATATAAAATAAAAAAATCAATTTTCACAATGACAAAATCAATCACCGTTAAATCCCAGGTAAAAGAGCATGCCAAGATAGACAACAAATCACTTAGCGTTGCAGAGGAGTTCTACAAGGCGCTTGAAGAGAAGAACAAGCAGCTGATTGCAGAAGCCTGCAAGAGGGCAAAACTTAACCAGAGAAACACATTGATGGCAAGGGACTTGTAGATATCAGCGCCCGTAATAATCTTTTGAATCAACTTTATGGCTGATTTTTTCCTCGAGAATTTTCAGCCTGTTGTTCCTTTTTGCTTTTTCCATCATAAGGTGGCTTAGCCTGTGCTTGACACTTTCAAGAGAATCAGTCAATTCATTTAATCTTTCGTCATGCTCGCCCATTATCCTGAATTTTTCCTCTTTCTCATTGCTAAGCTCGCCCTCCAAAGCGCGTATGTGATTTTTGAGCTCCTGCTTTTCATCGTCTTCAGGCCTGAAATATTGTGCATACTTCCTTTCCCAACTAATTAGATTGTCAATCTTCTGCTTCAGCCTGTCCAAATCGCTGTAGGTAAGGCTCATCCTAATAATGGACTTCCTCATTTTACTGAGATGGGAATAAACATCTTCTCTTGCCTTTCCCCTTTCAATCTGGACTTTGGATATCAGAAAAAGATGCTTTGTGAAATGCCTGACTGATTTGGAGATTTGCATTGATTGCTGCATTTTTAGAATAAACCAAGACCTATTTCTTGAACATTCCGCCGAACAGGCTTTTTTTCTTCTGCCCTTCATTTGCCGGGAACGGCTCCTCAGGAAAATCAAGGTCAGGCATTGGCGCAGGCTCCATCGGTGGCATCCCAAAATTCTGCTGCGCAAAGCTTGGGCTCGATACAGGCGGCATTGAAGGCATGGATCTTGGCGCCGGCTGCGGCACTGGCTTAAACTCGGGCTGATTCATGAACTGCCTTGGCTCCGGCCTGGCAAATGCAGGCTCCTGCTCGTCAGCCCTGAACATCTGGCCTTCTTTTTGGGGAAATTTTTCCTTGACCAGCTCCACAATGGCCACCATGCCTTCCGCAATGGTCTTGTTCTGGTCTATCAGCTTGTCGAGCTTTGTGATTATTGTCTCGTGCTTCCGGTTTTCTGACTCGTATTCCTTCTCTTCAAGCTTCAGCTGCTCCGCAGAGGCCGCAAAAACGCCCAACATGCTTCCCATGGTCTCTGTGAGCTTGGTTATAGCGTCATGGAGGTCTTTTGCAGAGATCTCCTTTTGCTCATGCATCCCTTCCAGTTCCCTCTTCAGGTCAGAAATATCCTTGTATGGTACAAAATCATGATCTTCAGCCATTCAAATCATCCTCTTTTTTTGATAATATCCCGGGAAATACTGAATAAAAATTATGGTATATAAAGATTTCGATTTGCAAAAATGATTGGATTGTTATTACCAAGCGAGGGTTATGATTATTTGATTGCGCAATATGCAATAAACTTGAAAACTAAAACTCCTTCAGAAACCTGACCAGCTCATTAGCCTCGTCAAAATCCATAAATTCCTTCTTGGTCATAGACGGAATGTTCTTCGGCTTTTTCTTCCTGAATATTACCAGGTTGTCGGCGTCAAGCAGCTTGGAGAGCGACTGCATCTGCGGATTCACCCTGTCGCTCACTTCAGTAAGTATTATTTCCCTGCCCTTTTTGGCTATTATGTCAAAAGGCGTTTTTTTTGTTTCAGTCGCGTCAAAGCCTAGCTCGACGTATTTCCTTGAAACGGCGGACTTAAACTTGCTTTCCGGAATCTTGTTTTCGGAAAAAACCTCCACCTGGGCAAAAACCTGGTGCCCGAACAGGTCATAAAGCTTTCTTGCCTTGTTTATCGTTATTTCGGAATTTTCATTTTCATACTTTGTCATCATCCTGCTCGTAACCCCGATTTTTTTTGAGAGCGCATTAACCGAGTATCCGAGCTCTTCCCGCTTTTCCTTCAGCTTTTTTCCGGAAATGGCTGCTGTCAGGCCAGCCTGGCTTCTTTTAATGAAAGGAAACCTGTTATTAACGCAATTGACAAAAGTCACAAAATTAAGCGTGTATATGCCAAATCTTGTATAAACTACATTTTCCTCAAGTTTATCCCCTGCCTTATCCGCAATTATTACAGGGGACGCGCCTATGTAGGCTGCAACAGAAAGCATCTCTTCAGTGTATTCCTTGCTTATCGAGTTAGCGTCTTCCAGGACCTTGACAAGAAGTATCTGCCCGTATCTTCTCGCAAGTATGTCGAAGCACGTCCTTGTCAGGTTTTTTATTGTAAAGCCTTTCTTCAGCAGGAAGATGTTGACATTGTCCAAAAGAGCCTGTTTCATGCATTCTGCAGAAGGGACTTCTGTTTAAAAAGATTCTCCTAAAAAACAAAATATAAATACTCATTGTAACATTACTTGTTTATGAGGATAACCATTTCCGGGAAAGCAGGCTCCGGCAAGAGCACTGTCGCAAGGCTTATTTCTGAGCAGCTGAAGCTGAGGCATTATTCCATAGGCGACCTGATGAGGGCGATGGCAAATGAGAAAAAAATTCCGCTTCTAGAGCTGAACAGGCTTGCAGAAACAGACAAGTCGATAGATTTCGAGCTTGATAAAAAACTGAAGAAGCTGGGCAGGGCAAAGGACAACTTTGTTGTTGACGGGAGGCTGACTGCATTTTTTATTCCTGATGCGGATGTCCGTGTTTTTCTTGAGACTGATGACAAAGTGAGAGCTGAAAGAATTTTGAAAGACAAAAGAGAGCACGAGAAAAGCGAAGATATCAATGAGATGGTTGAAAAAATCAGGAAAAGAGAGGAAAGCGAGAAGAAAAGATACAGGCAGTATTATGGCGTCGATTATTCTGACAAAAAGCTGTACAATCTTGTGATAGACACCACAAAAATGATGCCTGACAAGGTTGTGGAGAAGATTGTCGGGTTTGTTAAAAACCGCCAAGAGTAATTATAGATTGTCAAAGAATCAGGAGAAATATATCATCGGAATATCAGCTACATACCTAAAAAGGGAAAGCGGTTTAGTGATGGGTTCTATTTTTCTTTGGTCCCTGCTTTGCAAGACGCTTACTATTGAATCTAAAGTCGGTTCTGCTTCAACCAAGGAATGAGCTTTTCCAAATTTCCGTATGTCATGTGCATCTGAAGATGCAAAAAGGGGGATTCCAAATCTATGCGCAATTACCTCCGCCATTTTATTCCTATTTAAAAAATCCCAAGAAGCCCAAGATTTTGGCAATGGTGAATTTGTATGAAACGGGCTCACCTCGATAAGATCAAACAAATCGTGATGGGCTGCCAGCTGACTTCCAAGGCAATATTCAAGCAAATAATATGGGTGCGGCGCCATAACGAATGTCACAATTCCTCGCTCTTTTAAAGCCGCTACTTGGTCAAAACTCAGGTCGCCATTTCCCTGTCTTGACATACGATTCAGTTCATCAATCACTTGCCTTTCTTTTAGGCAGTAGAGCAAAACATGCTTTCCGTTGACATTTGCTTCCATGCCGGGGATAAGACCAAGCCCATGGTCTTCCGCAAGCCTGTCAAGGTCTCTGCTGTAAAAAACATCTGTATGGTTGGTTATTGCCAACGCCGCATAACCTCCCCGTACGGCAAGATTCACCAGTTCACGAGAGGTATGCCGAATTTTATCAACAGGGTCGTCTTGTGAATGAGTGTGCAAATCTACTTTTAACTGCATTTATTGCCGGAAAGCTAAATATTTTATAAATTTAATGAAAAATCTAAATAATGCAGCAAATTAGAAGAAATCTTTATAAACAATCTTCTTGTCCAAAAGTTTTATGGCAATAATAAAAAAGCATGATTTTGTGGAAATAGAGTACACGGCAAGAACCAAAGAGGACAATGCTGTATTTGACACTACGCAGGAAGCTGTAGCAAAAAAGGAAGGAGTTTACAACAAAAATAATGATTATTCGCCGCTGATAATATCACTAGGAGAAAATACTATCCTTAAAGCGCTTGATGAGCAGCTGATCGGCAAGGAAACAGGCAGTGAGTATACATTTGAGATAAGCGCTGAAAATGCATTCGGCAAAAAGGACGCAAGGCTTTTGCAGATGATTCCATTAAGCAAGTTCAGGCAGCAGAACATACAGCCCGTGCCGGGGCTGCAGCTGAACATAGACGGAGTTTTCGGCATTGTAAAGACAGTAAGCGGCGGCAGGTGCTATGTTGACTTTAACAATCCGCTTTCAGGCAGGGACATTGTTTACAATGTAAAGGTAAACCGGATTGTTGAGGATGATAAGGAAAAGCTCAGCTCACTGCTGAAACTGCATTTGCCCATAAAAGACGCGGAAGTTGAGGTAAAAGACGGCTCTGCCGTGATTAAATCAAAATCAGAAATCCCAAAAGAAGCCCAGGAAGAGTTCAAAAAGATTGTTGGAAGGACAATTCCGGCCATTAAGGGCATTGAGTTTATATATAATAAACAGGAAAACAAATAGATTTAAATATTAGTTATAATCAGGCTATAACCATTCTTTAATAACAAAAAGGTGATTTGGTGGAGAGTTTTATAAAGCACGCTACAGAGGCAGAAACTAACGATAACCCCAAGCTTCTTTCTATGGACAGGAAGCCCGACAGGGACGGCAAGGAAACCCGCGATATAGATGCAGAGCTGGAGCAGCTGCTTGCAAGGCAGAGGGCAACAATAAAGGTTGTAGGGTGCGGCGGCGGCGGGAATAACACGATAAACAGGATGACCGAAGTAGGAATTGTGGGAGTTGACACTATTGCCGTCAATACAGACGCCCAAGACCTGCTTTACACAACTTCAAACAAGAAAATCCTTATCGGAAGAGAGCTCACTAAAGGCATGGGCGCAGGCTCTGAGCCAAGGCTTGGCGAAGAGGCTGCAAGGGAGCAGGAATCAGAGATAAAAAAATCATTGCAGGGCTGCGACATGGTGTTTGTCACATGCGGGCTTGGCGGAGGAACTGGGACCGGAAGCGCTCCTGTTGTTGCAGATGTTGCAAAAAAGCTAGGCGCCCTGACTGTCGGGGTTGTTACAATGCCTTTTTCAATGGAAGGCCACAGAAGATATGAAAATGCAGTCGTAGGCCTGGAAAAGCTGGAGCAGGCAGTTGATACATTGATAGTTATTCCAAATGACAAATTGCTTGAGCTGGCTCCTGAGCTGCCATTGCATACTGCTTTCAAGGTGGCTGATGAGATACTTACAAATGCCGTGAAAGGCATTGCAGAGCTTGTAACTAAAGCCGGATTGGTGAATCTTGATTTTGCTGACATAAGGGCTGTCATGAAAGGCGGCGGAGTGGCCTTGATTGGAGTTGGCGAATCTGATACTGAAAACAGGGCCATTGAAGCTGTTGAAAAAGCAATCAATAATCCCCTTCTTGATGTTGATATTTCAGGGGCAAACGGCGCTTTGATAAATGTCATAGGTGGAGAAGACATGACTTTGGATGAGGCGCGCAAGGTTGTCGAGACGATAACAGAGAAACTTGATGAAGACGCCCACGTAATCTGGGGGGCCCAGATATATAAGGATATGGAAAAAACAATAAGGACAATGCTCATAGTTACCGGAGTAAAGTCATCGCAGATATTCGGCTCTGACAAGAAGAAAGCTGACAAGAAGAAGAAAGAGATAGAGCAGCATTTGGGAATTGAGTTCCTGGATTAGTGAATAGACATGCTGTCAATCGGGCTTTTTGTGCCGATCATTTTGGGAGAGGCAATATGGAGATAGACCATTGTTGTCTCTGCGCCGCTGTGCCCGAGCAAGGACTGGACTTCTGCAACGCTGCTTCCGTTCTCTATAAGGTGAGTTGAAAAGCTGTGCCTCAAGGTATGCGGATGCGCATGCTTGGATATTTTGCCCTTATAATCTCTATTATTATTCTAGTAATACTACACTACAGAGAATCAATTTTCGGATAAACCCAAGCAACTTAAAACCCAAACATTTATATAGTTTCTTACTTTTCTTACAATTAAGAAAGGTGATTAACATGCCATTAATAGAAATGAAAACATCAAAAATAACGAGCAAAGGCCAGATTGCCTTGCCAAAGGATATTAGAGATATTGAAGGTTTTAAGGAAGGAACAAAAGTTGCGATTCTTGCCTTTGAGAATAGGGTAGAATTAAGGCCATTAAATCAAGTTAATGAAAAAATGTTTACTGCTTTTGCTAGTGAAAAGTCTCTTGCTAAAGACTGGCTAAGCAAAGAGGATGAAGAAGCATGGAAGGACTTGTAAAGGGAGATGTTGTTGTTATACCATTTCCATTCTCTGATTTGAGCGCTTCAAAGAGAAGACCAGCAGTAGTTGTTGCAGATTTAACTGGTGACGACCACATTATTGCACAAATAACAAGCGTGGATCGTACCGACAATTATTCTATTTCACTTGAAATTAAAGATTTCAAAAATGGTAAACTTCCCCACAATAGCATGATTCGCCCAAATAAATTATTTACTGCTGATAAATCACTAGTCTCTTACAAAGCAGGATTAATTAATTATAAAAAGATAAAAGAAATAGAAAAAACATTAGTAAATATATTCACAAAATAAGATTTTTCCCCTTGATTCTTTGTTTTTATGAGTCTTCGGCTTTGACGAACGGAAACCCCTAAAATATAGTCTGCTTCGCAGAAATTTATGCAATTCGGTGACAATCTTAAAAATAATAAAATACGGCTGTCCCGCCGTCCCAAAGTTCGCTTTAACTCGAAATTTTTGCCTTCGGCATCGTTGCACTAAAATTTCGTCCCTCCAGGTATTCGGGAGAAATAAACAGCCATTAAAAGAAATTTTTTTTACCTCCCCTTAATCTTAATAGGACTTATTACATTAAATAAACAAAAAAGATTAAATACAATCAGTTATATGCTTAAATAAAATGAAAAGTGAGAACACCCCTAAATTAATTTTTGTGGGTTCTTGGATTGTAATTTTTTTAGTTTGCATCAGTCTGTATGTTAAACTCCTTAGGTCAAGTAGTCCAATAGAGGGAGTATACCCAACAAACACATTGATGGAATCAGTTACTTCTATAACAATAATTTTAATTGTATATGGAATTGTTGGATTAATTTACATTTATCTCAAAAATATAAAATTATCTCTAAAAAAAGTTTGGATGATTTTTGGAATTCTAATCTATATATTCAATCTACTTCCTTGGTTGTTGTTGGTTTATTTAATAAAAAGTGAGATTACAAGTAAAAATTCGGATGTTGGGGGATTGGGTGCTGCATTATTCATTGGAGGCTGGATACAATTTGGCATTTTGATATTGATGGGTTACATTCTAGCAACTGTAGTCTATTGGATATTCAAAAAAATGAGGTGGAAAACAAAATAAATCTTATTAATTATCAGAATATATACAATAGTCTAAACCCTATCATAAATTCTTCCTCTATGGTCAATAACTTGAACCAATAAAACTTTATTTTTAAAATCAACATCAATCAACAATCTGTAATCACCAATTCTTAGCTTGTAATAATCCTTGCCTTCATAATGCTCTAGAAATCTGAAAGGGTCTTCCTGCACTTCTTTCACTTTGAGAACAATCCTAGCCGATATATCATTAGGTAACTTTTTCAAAAACTTTCTAGTTTTTGGTTGCCATTCAACAAAATAACTCATCTTAAGAATTCTTTCTCTATATCTTTTTGGCTGATATAC
>JACPMV010000028.1 GCA_016185845.1 Candidatus Woesearchaeota archaeon
ACCAAAGGAACATAATCGCCGTCGCCGCTTACAATCACTATGGTGTCCAGTTTTGGCGCCAGCTCAATAGTGTCCATCGCTAATCCGATATCCCAGTCGCCTTTTTTTGCGCCTCCGGGAAATATTTGCAGATCTTTTGCCTTGACTTCATACCCTATCTTGTCCAAGGCGTCAAAGAAATTCTGCTCCTCTTTCACGTCAGCCTTTATGACATAGGCTATTGCCCTTATCAGGCTCCTGTTGCCGACAGCCGCCTTCAGTATATTGGCAAAATTGACTTTTGCGTTGTACAGGTTTTTTGCAGAATAATACATGTTCTGCACATCAACAAAAACACCGACTCTTTGATCCTTGAACTGCATATGCATTGTTTATTCACCTCTGAATTATTATGAAGAGGTTAGAAAATGAGTCGAATGTGAGCGAGTTCGCAAAGAACGAAGCTCACTCGCAAGTCACTCATTTTCTTCACCTCAGCATTGGGATATCTTCATTATAGCTGCAATTTGCGCAGAAAACCTTTCCTTTCCTGAAAGCAAGCGAGAGCTGCCCGCATTTCGGGCATTGCTGCACGACAGAGAATTTCCTTGTTTTATTTTCAAAATCTTCATCATCATGATTCATTGGACTGGAAGTTGAATTAGAGGTATATAAATGTTGCTGAAATGAACTTTAGAAGCAGACAAATAAAAAAATTTACCTTATGACCTCATATTCCTTTACAATTATCCAGGTGAATATTAATAGTATGACTGCCCCTGCCACCATCCATGACAGCCCTATCTGGACGCCTTCCTTGAACATCTCATACAGTCCAAAAGCCATTATGCCGAACCCCAGCCAGAGAAACTTGTCCAAGACAAGCTTCATGATTTCAAATTCCTGCTGTTCAGATAGCCTTCTTTTCATTTTTTTCAGCCTCTAACTACAATAAAAAAGTCTTTTGAGTCGTAAATTTCGCCGGTATCGTCATCAACAATTTCAAAGTTCAGGAAATAAGAGCCGGATTTTGGTATGCTGGACGGGATTGTCAGCCTTACATTCCTTACAGAAGAATCTGCAGGCGGCAGTTTATACACCGTATTCTTGGCGTATTGAAACCAACTGTCTATATCATTTGGCGGATTTCCATCAGGGTCGGATATTCCTGTAAACTGCATCTTGTAATTTAATTCATCATCTTTCTTGTTTCTTATGCCGATTGTCAAAACTTCTGACTTGCCTTTGTCAATCTCCAGCTCGGTTCTTGAAAATGAAAGCTTCTTGTCGTTTTCTATCAAATCATCCAGTATCTTCTGCTTTACCTGCTCGCTTATCTCTTCCTGGATGCTGCTTAGGCCTCCAAACTGCTTTCTGATGAAACTAAGCCCTAATCCGAGAAGCGTCATGGCCAGAACTACAATTACAATAGCCTGTATTGAAATTTCTAAAGAAGCCTTTTTGTTAAATCTCAACCAGTTCACCTCTTTTTTCAACTAAATTTAAATATAACACGTCTTGAAAAAAGAGACCAGAAAAACCAATAAGTTTTTCGCTGCCTCTCTTTTTTTCCGGCACTAATAACTAAAATATAATTTACACTGCTGCTTTATAAAGTTTTCGATAGCAACATTTAAAAACAAGCAGAAAATCCGTTTCTTATGGCAAAGATAAGAAAATTCACCGCATACAGGAGATTAAAAAGGCCCTACACAAGAACTTCTAAATTTAAGTCCAAGTCTTACATAAGGATGACCCCTAATCCCAAGGTGGTCCGGTTTGTCACAGGCGACTCAAACAAGGACTTCGAATGCACCTTGGTCCTGATATCCAAATCAGACTTAAACATAAGGGACAATGCCCTTGAAAGCGCAAGGCAGACATCAAACAAGCTGCTTGAGAGCTTTCTCGGCCTTAACGGGTTTCAGCTGAGAGTCTCTGTTTACCCTTATCATGTCCTCAGGGAGCATTCGCTTGCAGCAGGAGCAGGCGCGGACAGGTTTTCTTCGGGAATGGCCCATCCTTTCGGCAAGCCGATTGGCGTTGCTGCCAGGGTTCACAAGGGCCAGACAATATTCCAGGTAAGGGTAAACAAGCAGAACATTGCAGTTGCAAAGCAGGCTTTGGAAAGGGCTTCCAAGAAGCTGCCGTGCGCATGCACGATACAGATTGTTGAGAAGAAAAAACTCACTGAGCCTTTAATAGCAAAAGTTTAATTATGATTCTATTCATTCTGGCCATTCTGCACTTTCTCTTCCTCATTTCATTAGCTTTAAATATTACCTAAGCATTATTTTTTCCATGCCAATAACCACTTATCTCGATTTGATTAAAACGCAGTTGGGAGTCAATCCTGCGAATGAATTTTTTTACAGCCAGTATTTTGACTCTTTGGTTATATTTGCATTATTTTTTATCCTTTCAGAGCTTGTTGTTTTTATTTCGCAAAAGATAGTGTTATCATTGACTCAAAAGACAAAGACAGAGATTGACGACCTTATTGTCAAAAAAACAAACAAGCCGGTTTCAATCATACTTCTTCTTGTCGGCATAAGGCTGGCGCTTTCCCCTTTAAACATAACTCAGGGAATTATGGACATTCTGGAGCACATAATAGGCTCGCTGATTGTCATAATGTTTACTTATATAGTGATAAGGATAGTGGACATAATCATAGAAAACTGGTTTGTAAAGCTTGCCGAGAAAACAGAGTCAAACCTTGATGATGAGCTGCTGCCCATCCTTGAAAATTTCTTTGGAATTTTTGCTTGCATCATTGCCCTCATAGCCATACTTTCAGTATGGGGGGTAAAAGTCGGGCCTCTGCTTGCAAGCCTGGGCATAGCGGGAATTGCAGTTGCATTTGCGCTGCAGACCACTTTAGGAAACGTATTCGGGGGCCTGTCAATAATACTTGACAAAAGCGTAAGGATTGGGGACAAAATAAAGCTGGACAGCGGCATTATGGGCACTGTTCTGCATATAGGGCTCAGAAGCACAAAAGTGCTGACTTTTGACAACGAGCTTGTTACAATACCGAGCGGCAAGCTGGCAGAGTCTGCCATTTTAAACTTCCTCCAGCCAAATCCTCAGGTACGTATAACAATAGACTTTGGTGTGGAGTACGGCTCTGATACATCAAAAGTAAGAAAGATTGTGATTGATACTCTGAACAAAATCCCGGCTGTGCTCAAAGAGCCGCATCCTAAAGTCATGATGACTGAGATGGCAGATTTTGCGCTTAAGTTCAGGGCGCTGTTCTGGGTCAAGGAGTTCGACGTCAAATTCGATACAAAAGCCCTGGCAACAGAGGAGATATACCATGACTTAATCAAGGCTGGAATTGGAATACCCTTCCCGACAAGGACGGTTTATCTTAAAAATAGTAAATAATCATTCTTTTAATATTTCTTTTACTGTATTGTAAACTTCAGGATACCTGTCAACATCCAGTATGTCCGTATGCAGTGTTGCAAGCCCGTCACAGCTTCCGTTTACATAATGCAGTTCAGCATTTTCAAGCTCGGCGCTCTCCTTCAGTATTACTCCGTCTCCCTGCCCTCCCTTCATTTTGCAGCCGTCTCCAATAATTGAATATAATCTAACATTTTTTGGCTGCCCGGAAAAATCATTAAGCTTATTGATAAACAGGCTGTCAGCAAGCATGTCCATGCACTCCCTGTTTTCTCCTATGATGCCGCAATAACTGGCTGCAGTGTCTTTAATTCCCTTATTGGGTGCAGCAATCATCACCAGCTTGTCAACATCAGAATCGCCGAAAATCTGGATGTACCTTCTTGCAACCAATCCGCCCATTGAATGGGCGACAATATTCACTTTCGGCTTGTTTGTCCTGGACTTTACTATTTCTACGAGCTCTTTCAGCCTTATTGCATAAGTGTCTATATTCTCGCTTTTTGTAGGCACTACAATATACTCATCCTCTTTTCTGAAAGCATCATAGTAATAGCTTGCCTTAACTGCGACTGGCTTCCCGGACAGGCTCCATACGCCGGATTCCACGGGATCATTCTTTGAATACAATGAGACTATGCCTACATTCAGGTAGCCGTCTTCCTGCAGTTTTGACTGGAGCTTATTAAGCGAATCCAAAGAATACTCCGGCGAGTTGCTCTTGGCAAGAGAATGGCCGTGCAATAATATCACGGGAAATGTTTTTGGGTCGCTTCTGCACGAGTCGTCTGCGCAGCACGGATTGCACTCATTAAAAACGCAGCATATCGGCGGGTTGTCCGACAGTTCAGTGCTTATTTTTGGCGCAACCTTGTAAGTTATGTTTGTGCTTATCCTTTCAAGTTTTAAAATCCCAGTTTTCGGCTCAAGATTTAACCTGGAGCATTTTTCTGCAGCCTCATAATCATTAGCTGACAGATTTATTTTGGAAAGCCAGTATAAGGACATGTTCAGCGACTGGTTGTAGCTTAACTCCGGAATATTGGCGCTGCTTTTCGGCAGCGTGGAATTGGCGATTTTTATTATTTCTTTATTAGTGCCGTTATTTAATTTTATTTTCTCAGACGAGCTGTAATATGAATTGTTTATTTTTCTTATTATATTGTCTTTGAATATCTGTGTGGTGCCCATGAAAGATTCTTCTGCCGGGAAGCTTATACTCCTGTCTGCAATCAGGCTGGTGTACTCACTGCGTATTTTTGAATACTCTGCATCCAAACCTAATATCTTGTAGCAGCCTGATTTTATTGAGGAAGTATCCGGATAATCATCTAAGAACTTAGCAGTATCATAAACTACTTTGCTGATTGAAATGTTTTCCCCGCAGTCCTGCCTTAGGCTGCAGAGCAGATAGTCATTAAATTCATTAGTGTAACCAGTTTTAAAAAATATTTCAGCTGAAGGCAGCCTTAATTTTTCAGCAAGTTCAGCCTGCTGATCCTTCATTGCAGATATGCCGCTCATTAATTCAGTGTAATTCTCAAAAGTATTGTTGATTACATCGGAATAAGCTGCGCTTAATATGCCGGAGTTTACATAAACATCGTATACAAACTCCTCGCTTTGCAGCATGTTTGCAAGCATTTCAATTTCATTGAGGCTGTTTGACAAGCCCTCAAGATCCTGCAGAATACTATTGTGCACTTCCGCAATGCCGTCTATTTTGCCGTTAAGATATTCTGTTGATTTTTTTATGCTCTCAATCTTCATGAAAAAGCTCTCATTGAAAAGACGGCTCAATTTTTCATATTTCTCGACAGCCCAGATGCTTCTTAAGTTTTCAATTGATATTGCCAAATCATCATATATGCCGTTTATTTCTATTTTTTCCTTTGACAAATTGTTAATGTTTATCCTATGCGCCAGCTCAAAATATTTCTGGTTTAGCTTCTGCAGCCCTATGTCTGAATCAGACAGTGCAAAAAGCAGCTCTGTTATGTTTTTCCTCAGTGTTTCCTTAAGCTTTTTTTCCTCTTCAGTCAAATCATAATTTACAGTGATGAACGAGCTTCTTGCTGTCACAGGCTGGCTTGTAAGGCACAGCAAAGTCCGCATGCTGCGGCATCTTGTATCAAAGCTGTAGATATCCTGGCCCCTTCCGAGCCTTTTGACACTTAGCTCGTATGTTTTTTTGAAATGCTGCCCGCTGTCCAGCTCAAAATTTCCTTTTTCCAGCGCATCATTCCTGCTTCTGTCGGAGAATTCGTATTCGCATGCTGTCCTGCACTGCGCTGAATTGTAAACAGAGACATCAAATTCGACATCTGTCTTGTTTCCATAGTACATATTAAATGATTTCTGGGCAGGCTGCAGGCTGACAATAAGCTCATTGCCCAGAAAAAAATTGATTTTTTGGTTGAATACAGCCAATGCATACACAAGCAGCAGTACGATTGCCACAGCAATTACTGCCTCATACTTTTTCCAAAATGATTTTTTTGCCTCCACAATATGTAATTTATTCTGGAAGATTAAAAAGGTTTTGAAAATTTTTAATTTTTATTATTATTTGCCGAAATTCCTATCTCACAGAATTAGCAAGGCCGCTTAGTTCAGCATAACCGAGCGGTAGCTTAAGATGCTCGCCGTCAGCTCCAAAATAATCAATACTTATCTTGACATCACGGTAAGGCTGATCCAAACCAACTGATGCGAATGGGGAGCCGTTTACGCTTGTTTTCCTAAATACTCCCGCAGAAAGAAGCAATTCTTCAAGTCTTGGCATATCCTTGGCAGGTCCATCATATAATGGAATATACATTATGTCATGGTTTGCAGTTATATTCTGGGCCATCATCTGCACATTAATCAAATCGCGGTTTGCCATAAATTCGTCAATGCGCTTTTGCAGGCTTATCCTCGCTTCCCTTGGCCCCATAACTGGATTTTCTTTTGCAGGTGCAGAAGCACACGCAGCAGAAGACAGGCATAACGCCGCCAATCCCGCAGCCATCAGATTTCTGGAATACATTTCGCCGAAAAAATTGGGTGTTTATAAAAATTTATCTATTAGCCATATTTTTCTATATAGAAATAAATTACCACAACTTTATTTTTACATACATAAAACCCAAAGCTTTAAATATAAGTTACCCTCATTTATTTAAACTAATATACATTTTTGTATACTAATATAGTGGCTTTAGTCACCGCTTGATTTAACAAAAACGTTGGGCATAATTTAGGCTATCCGCTCGAGAGATAAAATGGCAACAGAACTTATCAGCTTAGGCATACTCTTCGTCTGCGCTATTATAGGCGGCATAATAGCAAACAGGTTTAAGCAGCCTGCTGTTTTTGGCCTGCTGCTTGTAGGCGCATTGATCGGGCCAGGTACTTTGAATCTTGTCAAGGACCAGAGCATGATTGGTATTATGGCAGACTTCGGGGCAATCCTTATACTTTTTATCATAGGGCTTGAGTTTGACGTTTCTAAACTGATAAAGCTTGGCGCAAGGTCCATATTGATAGGATTGCTTAAATTTGCGATTGTATTATTCCTTGGCTACGAAGTAACCCTGCTTTTGGGCTTCAGCGCAAAGATTGCGCTGTTTCTTGGAGTCATACTTTCTTTCAGCAGCACGGTTGTGGTTGTAAAAATTCTTCAGCAGAAAGAGATGTTTGCAAGAAAGGAAGTGCCTTTGCTTATAGCAGTCTTGATAATAGAGGACGTGCTTGCGGTTTTTGCACTGACCTTTTTTTCAGGAATAAAAGATGCAAGCTCTGGGCTGCTTAATGTATTTGAGCATATTGTGTTTTCGCTGGCTATACTTATCTTTGCATATTTAGTAACAATGAAAATTTTGGGATATGTTGTAGGCGTAATAATAAAAAACAACAGCGACGAGTCTGTTCTGATATTCCTGTCTCTTGCTATGGGCGCATTGTTCAGCTATTTCGCGATATACCTTGGATTGACGCCTTCAGCAGGCGCATTTTTGGCAGGCAGCCTGATAGCATCACTGCCGAATGCAAAGGACTACGGCAGGGCAATACACCCTTACGCGCTTATATTCACGTCAATATTTTTTATATCAATGGGCACATTGGTGGATTTCAGCATAATCCGGGAAAATGCGTTTCTGATATTTGCCCTGATAGCAATAGTCTTAATCTCAAGATTCATAGCAATAGGCTTTTTGACTTACCTGCTTGCCAATTTCAAGGACGAGCAGCCGTTTTTTTCCAGCATAGCCATGATATCGGTAGGGGAATTTTCCCTCCTTATAGCAAAGGAAAGCCAAAAATTTAATTTGGGGATAGACTTGGTTACAATAACTGCATCCATCATATTTTTGACGGCATTGCTTACGTCTCTGGGGCTCAGCTACAGCGAAAATCTGCACTCATCGCTGAATTCAAGGATGCCTGTGAGGGCCAGATTAAAGCTCGAAAGGCTTTCAAGCTACATGCGAAAATTTTTCGACCAGATGGAAATAGAGAACTTTTTCACAAACAAGCTGAAGAAAGAGTCAAAAGCGGCATTCATGCTTTTGGCGCTGGCCCTTTTTGCGTCATTAATCTCAAGAAGGGTCTCTATTGAGCTTGGCCAGAGGAACAACTCCTTGTTTTTGTACGGGTTTTACGTGCTCAGCGCAATGATGATGATCTACATCGGCAATTTAGTCTATAAGAAATTCAGGGATATCCATCATACACTATCATCAATATTGACCCATGTAGATGCCTCGAGAAATCTGCAGAAATGCAGGAGCATACTTAATAATCTGCTGCTGACCCTGCTTTTGTTTTTTTCAGCCATGCTTTTCCCGTTTGCAATCTTCATGTTCAACCTGAATGCAATAGCGAACTTAGTCCCGTTTATATTTGCGATTGCGGCATTTTATTACATGAAAAGGCTGATAATGCTTATAGACGGCTCGTCTCATTACACTCCAAGCTATAATGCGAGCTTGGCTATCTCGAAATTTTGATTTCTTAGCATAAACTATTTAAATAAACCTCGGTTTACACAGCAAATTCTATTCAGGAGGTTAATATGGCTAGCTTTAAATTATGCATTTCAGATCCGTCAACCGGAAAGACATTCCAGAAGGAAGTAAAGGACAGTATGGCAAGGCCTTTCGTAGGGCTCAACATAGGCGAGGCAGTAAAAGGCGACAATTTTGAGCTTGGCGGCTACGAATTCCAGATCACAGGCGGCTCTGATTACTGCGGCTTTCCGATGAGAAAAGGGATACTTGGCCAAAGGAAGAAGATCACAGTCTATGGCGGAGTCGGGTTCAAAGGCGCTGAAAAGGGAATCCAAAGAAGAAAAACCGTCTGCGGCCACAAGATTCATGATAATATCTCTCAGATAAACCTGAAAGTTCTGAAGGCGGGCGCAAAAAAATTAAATGAAATCTTTGGCGTTCCTGAAGGCAAGCAGGAAGAAAAAGCAGAGGCAAAGCCGGCAGCAAAAGCGGAGAAATCAGAGGAAAAGGAAGCAAAGCCTGCAAAGGAAGAGAAGAAAGAAGCTAAGGAAGAAAAGCCCGAGGCTAAAAAAGAGCACAAGGCGCAAAAAGCAGAAGAGAAGCCGGAAGCAAAGCATGCTGCCGGGCAAAAGAAGGAATAAATTCTTAAACTATATCTTACTCGCACTTTACTGCTTGAAAATCATTAATAGGGTATTTTATAAAATTTAATTTAAATGAGTAAGCCGTTAATGTTCGGTGCCTATTGTAAAGCGCAGGAAGCACTAAAAGAATAAAGCGTTTGAACGCATTAACAAAAACTTAATTAATCAAAACCCATTAACGAAAAACTCAATCAACAATTAAAAAAATTAAATAAATCCATTAACGTTGAACATCAACTAAAAATAAAAAAATTAAAATCCGACAAATTAAAAATAATTAAAAAATAAAAATTTCAAAACTAAATGGCTAAGAAGAAAAAAGAAGAAAATCTGCCCGAGCAGCCTGTTCTTAACATAGGCATGGTGGGGCATGTTGACCACGGCAAAACCACTCTTCTTGAGAGGTTGAGCGGCAAGTGGACAGACACTCATTCTGAGGAATTGAAGAGGGGAATCACGATAAGGCTGGGCTATGCTGATGTAGTATTCAGGAAATGCCCAAAATGCGAAGGGGCAAAAGCATTCACGACAAAAGAAAAATGCCCTGCATGCAGTTCTGAGGCAATCCCTTTAAGAAAAGCGAGCTTTGTTGATGCACCGGGGCACGAATCCCTGATGGCTACAATGCT
Source organism: Candidatus Woesearchaeota archaeon (assembly GCA_016185845.1). GTDB lineage: Archaea > Nanobdellota > Nanobdellia > Woesearchaeales > GW2011-AR4. The sequence goes on from JACPMV010000028.1 coordinate 9,661, forward strand.
TGCAGGCGCAACAATTATGGACGGGGCTTTGCTGCTTGTAGCCGCAAATGAGAGCTGCCCACAGCCTCAAACAAGAGAGCATTTGATGGCTTTGGAAATAATTGGCGTGAAGAATGTCATAGTCGTCCAAAATAAAATAGATTTGGTAAGCGAGGAGCAGGCCCTTAAAAATTATGAGCAGATAAAAAATTCCCTGAAAGGGACAGCCTATGAAAATGCCCCGATAATACCAATTTCGGCGCAGCACAGGGTTGGGCTGGACTTTCTCATGCAGGCTATTGACACTTATATTCCGACTCCAAGCAGGGACTCAAATAAGGATCCTTTGATGCTTGTCGCCAGAAGCTTTGACATCAACAAGCCGGGAATTGCTCCTGACAAGCTTGTAGGGGGGGTGTTGGGCGGAAGCTTAAGGCAGGGAATATTAAATGCAGGAGATATAATTGAGATAAGGCCTGGCAGGAATGTAGTTGAGAAAAACCAGCAGGTTTGGAAGCCCATATTGACAAAAATAGTGAGCCTAAATTCAGGCGGCTATTCTCTTGAGCAGGTTGGCCCTTCAGGCTCGATAGGAATCCTGACTTCACTCGATCCTTCAGTTGTCAAATCCGACCAGCTGACCGGCTCTCTTGTCGGGCCGCCGGGCAAGCTTCCGAAAGTGTGGAATGATTTAATTTTGAATGTGCATCTGCTGCAGAGGGTTGTAGGGACGCAGGAAGAGCTCAATGTAGACCCTATCAAGATGTCAGAGCCGCTTATGCTTAATGCAAATTCTGCGGCAACTGTCGGAATAGTTGTCGAATTAAGAAAAAACAGGATAAAATGCAGGCTGAAGCTGCCCGTATGCGCGGATATCGGCTCAAGAGTCACAATCTCAAGAAGGATAGGCAACAGGTTCAGGCTGATTGGTTATGGGGAGATTGTGGAGAAATGAAATAAATCATTTGGCTAATTTTTTAACCACTTTAAAGTAGTATAAACCAAAACATTTAAATAGTCCTAATTTACTGCACTATTATGAGGGGGCTGGTTTCGGTTATGCTTGTAATGGTATCTCTGTCTTTATTTAGCTTTATGGCCTTAAGCGTCAATAAAGAATATGACGAATTTAAGGAATCCTCAGCAGTATTCGAGTTCAATACATTTACATCTGCAGTATGCGATTATTCCGGCAATGATGTAACCTGCAAAGATGAACTGTTTGTAAACTGCAACGGAAAAATTTCTAAAGCAGGCGAGATAGCAGAATGCAATGGCATAATTCTGGATAGATTTAAAGTCACCGGCTCTGCTGTTTTTGAAAAAGGCTGGAAAGACACTAGGATTTAATAACAAACCTGGAGTTTATCTGGCATCCTTCACTTTAAAATGGCTCTTGACAGCCTTGTCGCTTATTATAGCGGAATTTCCCGATGGGTCCTCTATGATAAATTTCTGCTTTTCCTTTCCCCAAGTTATATTTAATAGTTTTTTCAGGAGATTTTTCGCTTTCTTCCTTCCTTCTTCATCTTCTTCCGCATCTCTTGCAACTTCAATCTGATACTTGACCCTGTTCAGGATGCCTTCAACATTTGTGACATAGCCTTGCGCGGCAGGGCCCGGAGTAATTGATGCAATGTGCGGCAGCTTTACAGTAGCTTCAGAAGACTTTACAACACGCACTTTCATGTCTTCCTCGCTTGAAATCTCGAACTCGTATCTGACTGGCTCTTTCTGCTCTGTAGCTTCGACATCTGCCTTGTGGTACTTGCAGCTATTGCATGTCATTGAAAAAAGATAAACCTTGCCGAAATAAGGGACTTCCGTTTCCCTTTCTGTAAGAATAAGCGTTTTCTGCCCGCACAAAGGGCACGGCTGGTGCTCAAAGTCTTCCTGCGCTTCCTGTTTAGCCATGAGATTCCAGTAAAATGATTTGTTTTTATAGTTTGCGGTTTTGAATTTTTTGACGACGATGCAAATACCGTTATCGATATTCTAGTTTACGAAACAATTATAAACTTTTTGGAATAGCCGTTATAAATGATTCAGCAGCTCCAGCAGATATTCCGCTCAATAATAAAATCCTTGGAGATACTTTATGTTATTGAGGATGCAAAGCCATGCGCAAGAATTTTGGTTTTTGAAGATGATCTGAATAAAGCAAAAGTTTTTTTGGAAAATCAGGGATTAAATTATTCAATATCTTATTTCAAAGTCCTAAAGCGATCCCTTCAGAGCGATTTTTACTCCGACAAATCTATAAAGATATCCAAAGATGATTCAAGAAAAGGGCATTTTTTCGTTTATTTGTCAAAAAATAAGGACTTGTCTGAAAAGGCAAAAATTGCAGAAGAGAAAAATAATCATTTTGAGCTGGGATTGCTCCTTGGCTACCCAAAATGCTGCTGCGATTTCTTTGAGAAGAATTTTGACGAAAACAATACCGATTTGACATTGATGGCTTTAAAATATTCGCATGGGTTTGAATTTTCTTTTTACACCAACATTGCGGCAAGGCACTTTGATGTTTCTCTTTTGAGCCATTTCCCGCACAATTTTAACTGTGAAGAATCAATAAAGATTGCAAAAAACAATTTGAAAATCATTGAAAAGCACTCAAAGCAGTTGGCAGTAACGTTTTCAGGAATTCTTCAAAGTGCAGTAGTCTATACTCTGGAAGAGGGCATATTCTTATTTAGAAACTATGAAAAAAACAACAATGAGATAATCTACAGAGATATCCTGAGCACGGAAAAAAGCAAACTGTATTTTTTGCTGAATTCAAACAATAAACTAAAGGGCGTAGATAAGGATAATTTTTCTGTCAATGATATAACTGTTCATGGAGACAAATTCGGGGTTATGGTTTTTGCCTAGAATATGATGTTACCAAGTTCCCGTTTACCAGAAAACTATCATCTTTCTTTAAATTCTTGGGATGAAAGTGATGCCCGTAATGTATTAGCTTGCCTTTCATTTCCCTTAATAATTTATTTTCAAGCCCCCTGTCCAATGGGGCGTCAGGAGCCAAAAATAAAACATCATATTTCGAGAAGTCGTGCTCAAAAAAATCCTTGTTGTGGAATGCAGCATTTCCAAATCCAAGTTTTGCCTGCATTTCAACTGCCTTGCTGTGCAGCAAATCGTCTATTTCAATTCCCTCTGCATTTTTACAGAACAGTGCGGCAATCAGGACAACTTTTCCGTCGCCGCTGCCGATATCCAGGAAATTTTTGAACCTGTGCAGCTTTGCTTTCCTGAATGCCTCGTAGACTTCGTCGCTTGATGAGGCGTTCCAGAATCCCTTTTCAGTGCTCCGCATGGGCAGCCTTCCTTTTTTCATCAGGCTTTTGTAGAAATTTTCATACTCTTCCCTTATCCTGGCAAACGCCTTGTCCATCTCGCAGGCTTTCTGAATTCTTTTATTTAAATACTTTATTATAAATAAAATGCCCAAACCGAAAGATATAAATATTCTGTTGGATATAACATCCAAGAGGTGCTGATTTGGATAAAACACAGGCTGATAAAATTTTAAGGAATTCTTCCGTGATTAAGCTAAACAAGTCTTTAGTTAAAGTTCCAAAGCTCACGGCAATAAAAAGGAAAAAATCCAATATTAAAAAAACATTAAGCAAAAAAAATGAAGGCGATATCCCAACTTCCGCTTTAATAAATATTTTGATAAAAAATGCCGTTGAAAATGAAAAAAATAATAAAAAAGAGAAAAAAATAATTTCTGAAGAAGGCAAGGCATACGCTCTAATAAAAGATGAAAATGCACAAAGCATTGGCGGATACGGCACTATTCCCAAAAGCTATGGAATTTCCGCTAATTCTTCTTATATAGATTATGAAAAATTGTTTAGTTATTTGGGAAAGTTCAGGGCAAAGAGCCCATACCAGTCGTTGAATAATTCTAATCCGCAAAATAATGGGGATGATGGATTTGCGCTGGCTTCAGGCGAAATAATGGATAAGGCTGCAAGGCATATAAAATATTTAAGGTCATCCTCAAGAGAATTTGGAGTTGGAGCCGGAGGCATTGATGCAATGTCCATGGTCCCGATGGGCGATATGAGCGCAGCAGAATGGGCGGAATTTAAGTTGTGGTTCCAGTTGGATAAAGTGGCTTATTATCTGAAAAGAAAAATAGCTTAAAGGCTTTGGCAGTTTATTCAAGCCCTGTTTCTTTCCTTAACTTGTATAACACAGCCCTGCTTGCATCCAGTTTGCTTGCAGTCCTCTCGCTTTCTGTCATGTATTTCTCTACTTTGCCTATTCTCTCGCCAATTTGCCCTATTGCTGCAAGCTGCTCTTGTGTCAGGCTGCCTCCGGTAGCAACAATTCCATAGAATCCCTTTAGCTGGGAGTAATCCTGGTATGTCTGGACAAAAGCCTGGTAAGATTTAGTGCCTTTCGCCATGGAAATTCCCTCTCTTTTTGCAGTTCTCTCAAGCATTTCCCCGCCGGCAGGCTCAAAAAGCCCGGAAATATCAACCGGCTTTTGAGTTGGCATAATCTCTTCTGCAAGCTTTCCGGTCTTTAGCTCCTGCATGGATTTCCTGATTAAGTCGCCTATTTCCTCCGCTTCCTTTTTGCTTTCCTCCTCAAGCTGCTTAAGCCTTTTTATCCTCGCATCAGGTGAAAGCCTGTTTAATTCGGATTTGTCTATTGGCATATTATTGAGGAAAAATGAGTATTCTAATTTAAAGATGACTGTTATAAATTATATAATCTATAGCAAAAATATTATTCCGTCATAAACAAATTTCAGGCTTATTGCTGCAATTGCGCCTAGCACAAATCGCCTAAATGCTTTTTGCGGGATTTTATCGACAATTTTTTTGCCCGTATAAGAGCCGGCAATGGCGATTATAAAAAGTATAGGGAGATAAATGTAAAATTGCGGTTCG
>JACPMV010000035.1 GCA_016185845.1 Candidatus Woesearchaeota archaeon
ATATTGACGGAAAAGAACCAACAGATACTTTAATGAAAATTGCAACAATATCCAAAATATTTGATAAAGAAACTTATATTGTTACAGAAGATAGTTCTGTAATAAAAACATTAAAAGAAAGAAAGTGTGATACTGAAGCGATATCGATTGAAAATGCCTTAAGTAAAATATCTAATTAATACCAACCACCTATTAAACCCAATATTATCACAATTTCTTTAACATTTTTAAAAATTTTTTGGCATCCATTCTTATAAATTCCCCTTTCTCATATCTTTTCCAAGCTTCCTCTGTTCTCTTATAAAATATTAAGTCATCTTTAGTCGGTTTAGTCTGTTTTTTAGTTTTCATAAAATAGTAAGTATGTTTTAAACCTATAAATCTTTCCTTTTCAAACCCGATAATTATTTATACTACTTCCCACCATATAGCAGATAATAGGGGGTGGCAGGCATGGAGCATGATTACCGCAATATCATTTCTCACATTGACATAGACAGGAGTTTGGGCGCTATTGAGCATTTCAGCTTCGGCGGCATTGATGATATGCCTATCTATAATTTCAGGAATGACATAGAAGCTGGCAACGACTCCATTGAGCTGCACCTGATAAAATCAAAAGCGTACAGGGAAGCCCTGATATTAAAGCTCAAGAAGGCCGAGGGCAGTTATTCTGATGCATGGCGCGATTTCCTCAGGGAAGAGCAGAAAACATTCGGAGGCAGCAAGATATTCTACATAGACAATGAATGCGCAAAGCTTTTGGTATTGGCGCTGCCGAACGAGATAAAGAACAAGCTGAACATGCTCATAACAAGGCTTAATAAAATAAATGAGAAGATAAGCAGGCTGAATTCCAGGATAAAAAAAGACAATCTTGAGCTGTACATGTCCAAGATAAAGAGCAAGGAAGCAAGCGACAAGAACAAGGATGATATTATTAATTTTATAAATCAGAATCTGAAAGTCTAAATTGCCTCATTAACCCTTCCCAAAAACTCCTCAAAATCATGCTTCTTTATGTTCAGGCCGCATGCATGCTCGTGCCCTCCCCCAAAGCCGTTCAGGCCAGTCAGCGCCTTTTCTATCACGGGAATCAGGTTTATTTTTGAAGAGCGCATGCTGCACTTCATCTCGTCATTCTTTTCCCTTGCCAGCAGGACTACCTTGTCAGGAAACCTGTAGATAGCCTCGTTCGAAATGTCGGTTGTAAAGGCATTTTTGTCATCTTTATAAGCGTAAACAGCCAGTTTTTCTTTTGATTTTTCGATTGCTGCCAGCGCATCTTTCAGAATCGGCTCATAGGCATCATTCACTTCCTCGTATCTTTTATGGATATACTTTCCTTCAGGAGTTTCCTGATTCAGTATGTCATAAGGGCTTTTGATTCTTGTAAGTGTTTTCACAGATTTCATAACATCTGTATGCTTTCCCTTAAGGATGAAAGAGAATATCCTGATTAGTTTTCCAAGCTTTGAATTGTAGATTATGTCGCCTGGGTTTTTTGAGAAGTTTTCTATAATCCCGGGGTATTCTTTCATGAATTCTTTTAGGTATTTTGGAATGTACCAGTCAGCCACGGCGCCCAAAGCAGCAAGCCACAGGTAAATGCGATACTCTGTATCGCTCGCTTTCATCCCATGATTAACGGCATTATAGCACATAAAAGAAGTAGGATGGTTGTCTTCTGCTTTTGAGATTCTCGGATTGTAATAATGGGCATTCTCTATTTTTGACTGCCCGTGATGGTCTACCCAGACAACGGGAATTTTTATTTTTTCAAGGAACTCGTATTCAGTTGCAGCAATGTCCAGGATGAAAACTTTGTCAGGATTATATTCCATTATCTTGCTCAAGACCAGATTTTCTATCTTAGGCGATGTCTTGACAACTATTCCGTGGCCTTCTTTCTTGTAGCGGTAAAACAGCAGAAACGAGCACAGCCCGTCCTGGTCGTCATCAAAGAAAAACAAGGGGTTTTTGCAGCTGTCAAGATGCCCCCTTATCTCCGAATATTGCTTTTTTGATAGTGCCATATATTATAAGATTCGGGATTATTATTTAAGGGTTTTGACAAAATTTATAAATTGCATGTCCAAAAATGGAGATATAAGCAAAATGAGAAGCATTGAAAGCAGAATCAAAAGCATTGAACAAAGAAACAGAAAAGTCGAGTATGACAAGGCATGGGAATTAAGCTATTTCAGAAGGTTTCTTCTTGCATTGTTTACTTATCTTGCAATAGGCTTTTATCTGCGGGCTGCCAATATTGGAAGGCCTTGGCTTAATGCAATAGTCCCAAGTGCGGCATTTATGCTGTCAACGCTTACACTCCCCTTCTTTAGGAGCTTATGGCTAAAATACATTAATAAGTAATCCAAACCTTTATATTATTTCTTAGCCTGTTCTTCTTCATGCAAGTCCCGTTCAGGCAGCACAAAGGCTATGATCCGTTAGGAGACTGCGGCAAGGGAAAATGCCCAATCTGCGCAAGGAACAGTGCTATTTACAGAGTAAAAAGTACTATGGATAAGGAAGAGTTCACAAGCGACGCTGTTGCTCCCTTCGTGGGCCGCTATGGGTACCCTAATATAAATGTCGGGATTTTAGCCCCTCCGGAAGAATCTGAGGAAAGCTGGCTTTTTGACGCCCCAAGACACTGGGCTTCTGAAAGCTATGAAATTCCAAAGATTGTGGATTTTCGCTCTTCTTTATTGAATTCAAGGTATAATATCAACATCAAAAAAAGGATAAACCTTATTGAGCTGTCTCAGGACATTGCTATGTCATCAAAGCCCGTTGATGTGGACATACAGCTCCAGGAAAAGCCGAAGTTCAGGCTGAATCTGGACTCGCACATGGCCCCTACTGGCCCGAATGCAAAGCTAAAGAAGGCAAAGATAACTGAAAACCCCAAAATCCACACAAAAGTCTACAAGGTTTTTGATGACATTGACTTAAAAGCCAATGAAGCTGTCAATTATCTTTATGAGAATAATTTTGACGAGAATTTTTTGAGCAGGATTTTAAGTGTCGGAACTTTGGGGCTGAAAAAAGACAGGAAACTTGTCCCAACAAGGTGGAGCATTACTGCCACCGATGATATTATCGGAAAAAATCTGATTAACGAAGTAAAAGATTTTAGCGAAATAAATTCTTACTATTCGTTTTTCGGGAATTATCTTGGAAATTATTATTTAATACTGATGTTTCCTGAAGTCTGGAGCTATGAATTGTTCGAGACTTATGTTCCTCAAAACTGGAATTTTGGCAAAGAATTAAGGTATACAACTGATTATGAATCTTATAGCGGCAGAAAGGAATATGCCTTTGGCACAGTAGGTGGGTATTACACTGTAAGATTAGCCATACTTGAAAAACTGAAAGAGATGAAAAGGCAGGCTTCTGTTCTTGCTTTGAGGTTTATAACAGACGAGTATTCTATGCCGTTGGGAGTTTGGGTCACAAGAGAAGCTACCAGAAAATCAATGTCCAGCAATCCAATAGAATTTTCCTCAAAAGAGCTGATGCTTGAATATGCAAGAAAGCTTGTTAAAAAAAGGTTTAATTACAATGTGGATTATCTGATGAATGCAAGCAGGCTGTTTAAGAATATAAAGCAGCAGACTAAACTGCTGAAATTCGCCTAGTCCCCTATCTTAACCAGATTGGAAAGTATCTGGTAGCTCTTCATTATGTCTTTCTGCTTTACGAAAAAAAGCATTTCAGGGATGCAGCTCATTGACTCGTAGATGTTGATGTCGTGTATCATGAATTCCGTGGACAATGTTGCTATTATGCCGGGCGTCTTTACAGCATCATCAGTAAGGTGGATATTTATTTCAGCAAGGTTGTCTTCAACATGCAGTATGGATTTCCTTGAGAAAAGCTCAAGTATCTTTTCCCTGTTTGCGGAGTTCAAAATAATCTTTATGGATTTCTCCCCCTGTATGATGAGCATTATCTCGCCTTTTTCATAGCTGATCATCGAAAACGCTTTTTGCAGGGGCTTTTGGGTCTCCTGGTTTTTTTCAATCGATATCTCTGCTATGTTTGTTGTTATGCGTATGTCGGATGATTTTGAAATTACATCTCTTGCCTTTTCATATTTCGCCTCAAGAGGGGTTTCTTCTTTGTACCTCCTTATTGCGCTGACAACAGCGTCAGAGGAAGCCGAAAGCCCGTGTTTTTTTATAAGGTATACTGCAAGAGATTTCATGCTGATTATTCCTTTTTCAAGCGCCCTTCTTGCAACAACATCCTCCTCTATCTCCTTGGCTATTGCCTTTGCTATTGATGTCATAAATGACAGTACAATGCCATAATATATAAATTTTGTGGCAATTGTGCCGTGAGGTTTATAAATAAATATCATTTCTTTACCCAAGCAAAATGTATCAAGTAAGATCAATTGAACAGGAAGGAAGCCATGGTCCAGATGGATTTAGTGAGCATCCTGCAGTGTATGTGAATTTAATTAGTACCGCTGGAAATGCAACCAGGAGTATATCGGCGTCTTTAGGAGAAGACGGATATGCTACAATAAGAGAGATATACCATAGATTGGCTGAGGTTTATGGAGTAGCGCCTAAGCAAATTGCTAAAATTGTCAGATTTAAGCAGGATTTAAGAAGAGAGGATGGTGTGTGGAAGGCTGCACATAGAATTGAAGTTGAAGGGAATGGCCAAACACACAACATTGAAATTAAACCGCATGATTTAGAGTCTGCTATTCAATCTATGGTAGATGCATTTAATCGTGCTATGTTGCAATCTAGAAAACCCGCGCATTAAATGAGATAATATAATATTATTTCAATTTATTTCTATACTCTTCCAATTCCTTCAAAAATCTTTTTATAGTTTTGACAACATGCTCCGGCTGCGTTTTCAATGTTTCACCGACTTTGTCCAGGACATTTCCCTTAAATTCTTCTAATTTCAAAGTAGAATCAATTTTCTCAGCAACAGCTTTTGCTATTAGATCATCTTTTTTATTTGGATATTTTTGCAATTTTTCATTTAATTTTTTATAAAATTTCCATTCCTCAAATAAATTATTAACCGCTGACGGCAAATTTTCAATTTTTACACCAAGCAGCCTTGCAGCTTCCTCCAAAATCTCTTTTTCCTGCTTCTTCTCTTTCTGCGCTGCTTCTCCTGCGGTAAAATACAGCCTTACAATTCCGTCGCTAATTTTAGTGGCCTTCAAAATCTTTATTTCTCCTGCTTCTGACGTGTTATGAAGATGAGTTCCTCCGCATGCCTCTACATCAATTCCCTTGATGTTTACAATTCTGAGAGTTTTTCCGGGAACTGCGCCACCCTGATAGATTCCCATTCCGTAAGCCTGCTCTGCCTCTGTCCTGGGCAAAAATCTGCTTTCAACCTCAATATTTTCTTTTACAAGCCTGTTCGCTTCTTTTTCTATTTCATTCAATTGCTCGTCCGTGATGTTCTCGTAATGTGTAAGATCTATAGTGGCCTTGTCAATATCTTTTTTTGCGCCAGCCTGGTTGATATGGCTGCCAAGAACCTTTCGAGCAGCGGCATTTATCAGATGCGTGGCTGTATGGTGCTTTGCGAGCTGCAGCCTTCTCTGCAAGTCTATCTCGCCTTCAATTTCAACGCCTTCGCTAAATTCCGGTTTTTGGTTTAAAACGTGAATAATGACCTTTCCCTGCCTAAATACATCAATAACGTTTTGATTATTTAAAGTGCCTAAATCATGCAATTGGCCGCCGCTTGTGGGGTAAAAATAAGTCTCGTCAAGAATCACCTTGTTCTCAATAATCTTCAGAACTTTTGCCTTGAATCTATTTTTTTTATAATCAGCATAATACAAGGCTTTTGTATCAGGCACACCTTCCAGATTCAATTTTTCCTCTTTTTCTGTTGCATGCTCCTGCTCACGATTTTCATGCAGCTCGGCAACTCTTGCATAGAAATTTTCAGGAACATTGATTTTCTTGTCAAATTTCTGCGCCTCTTCGCTCACTAATTCAGGAGTTATCCCGTAGCTGTCATACAAAACCAGCAGTTTCTTTTCATCGATGTCTTCCTTGATTAATTTTGATATCATTGAATTTGTCTTTTGTTTTGTAGCTTCGTACTTGCTTTTCTCCACATCCAATATTTTCTCAACCTCGTCAAGGTTTTGCATAAGCTCCGGAAACAGTGGCTCGAGATAATTTGCATGCTGCCTGCACAAGTCAGGCAGATAAATGTCCCACTTGTGCTTGTCAATGAAAGAAAGTGCCCTTCTTAATATGACCCTTAGATTATATCCGCCGCCGACATTTGAAGGCAATGCCCCGTCGCTTAAAGCAACAAGAAGCGCCCTTGAGTGCTCTGCAACGGAGTACAATGCAGCCAATTCCTGGATTTTTTTCCTTAGCTCGTCAACATCATATCCGATTTTATTGGCAACATCGTTCCAGACAGAGTCTATGTTCTCAACTTCATCAACATTCAAGTAGGAAGAATAAGGCAAAAATTTCTGCATCAGGTGCTTGTCGGTTTCAACTCCGGTAACCTCGTATAATTTCCTGACAACTGTAGGGAATGTTGTCTCGTAGCTTGTTGATTTTCCCTGGGTAAACCATGCATTTCTCTCATGGCCCATTCCCATGTCAAGGACTTTCAAATTCAGTTCCCTGGAGCCGCCGGGGGTTTGCTCGTACATCATATAAACTTGATTTCCTAATTCAAGGCCTCTCGAGAAATATTCCATGCACGGACCGAAATTTCCCCCTCCTGCCCAGGCATCCTCGTGGAATTTTATTTCATCATTCGGCAATCCCAATCCCTGCTTGAGCCAGTTATGTATGTCTGTAAAATATTTTTCCTGATTCCAGTCTTTCGGCTTCATGAAAGCGTGCTGGCCAATCATGACAAATGCGCAGTAATGCGCGCCTGTAATTCCTATATTGTCAATGTCATTAAATCTTAAGCACATTTGCGGCACAACCAAAGGATTTGCAGGAGGCTCGACTTCCCCTGAAACGACATATGGCTGGAAATCATAAATTGATGCCTGCACGAAATCAGTATCTTCTCTCCATCTTGCCACTACTGGATATCTCTTGATTGGAGTATATCCCCATTTTTTGAACAGGCTCGAGAATTCCTTCCAGACTCCGATGTAATCCAGCTCTTTTTTTGCAGGAGTGTTCCCGATAAACCTGAATCCCCCGGAGCATGCAGGATTGCCGCATGCATTCTCATGGGTGACGCTCCAGAAATAAGTGCCGCATTTATTGCAGCGCTTTCTCGTGAACCCTTCTTTTTTCAGGACAGAAGTGGCATAATATTTATCAGGATCTTTGGATGCTTTTATCTTGAAGTCGGTTTTTACTTCCTTGTCGGCATTCATATTCAAATAACAATTAACATCATATTAAAATTTATTGTTTTTGCCCTAGAAATCAAAAAATTTGAGTTTATACTGCCTTGTACACCAGGTCATGGTCCCTTACCGGCTCGTCAACCTTCATGCCGACTGATATTCCCGGCTCTGCCAGCTCAATCTTGTCATGCTCAATTTGGATTGAAGCGACTTTCTGCCTGAAATCTGTTGTATGGCCTTTTATGTGTATCTCGTCCCCGGCTTTTATGCTGCCGGCTGTAACCTCGACTACCGCAACGCCTATTTTTGGGAAATAATGGGTTACCTTCCCGACCTGCATTTCTTCTTCCGGCATAATTCTCCCCTTCATTCCATTCCTGAACTTTAAAGTATTTAAATTTAGCGATGAAATAAGCCTTGTGCCTGATGAATCAAAAGGTTTATAAGTTTCGGCAGATTGTCTGCCGGAGGGGATTCAAAATTCAGAAAGGAACTTTTCTATTGAAAAAAGGGCTGGCAGAGATGCTCAAAGGCGGCGTCATAATGGACGTTGTAAATGCAGAGCATGCCAAAATAGCTGAAAAAGCAGGCGCTGTCGCTGTCATGGCTTTGGAAAGAGTCCCTGCTGACATAAGGAAGGCAGGAGGGGTTGCAAGAATGGCTGACCCTTTAAAAATTAAAGAGATAATGAGTTCTGTCACAATTCCAGTCATGGCAAAATGCAGGATTGGCCATATCGCAGAAGCAAGGGTTCTAGAAGCGTTAGGTGTCGATTATATTGATGAATCTGAAGTTCTTACTCCCGCTGATGACAGACACATCAGCAAACAGGATTTTAAAGTCCCGTTTGTCTGCGGCGCCAGAAATTTAGGAGAAGCATTAAGAAGGATAAGCGAAGGCGCTGCAATGATAAGGACAAAAGGAGAAGCGGGAACTGGAAATATAATAGAGGCTGTAAAGCACATAAGGTGCATAAATGAAGAGATTGATTTATTGCAGAATTTAAGCCAGAAAGAATTAAATGAAAAGGCAAAAGAATATAGAGTTCCTTTTCATCTTTTATTGGCAGCCAAAAAACTGAAAAGGCTGCCTGTCGTGAATTTCGCGGCAGGAGGCGTTGCAACTCCGGCAGATGCAGCCCTGATGATGCTTCTCGGCTGCGACGGCATATTTGTCGGCTCCGGAATATTCAAAAGCCAGAAGCCTTATGAGACCGCCAAAGCGGTTGTGGAAGCCACAACTCATTTTGACAGGCCGCAGCTGATAGCAAAAATCTCCGCCGGCCTGGGAGAGCCGATGAAAGGGCTCGATATCAAGGAACTGGAGATAAGGCTGCAGGAAAGGGGAAATTAAAATATTCTTATGCAAAATTTATTAAAGTGTAACTAAAATTTCAGGTATATGTTTAATCCTTATCTGGCTGTAATCATTACAACAATAATCTGGGGCTCCGCCGGAGTATTCATCAAATATCTTGATTTGCCGCCTACCACAATCGCATTTTTCAGGCTTTTTATCCCGGCAATAATTCTTTATCCGTATTTCAAGCTTAAAAAGGTTAATCTGTTTAGGGAAAACTTGAAGTTAATCTTTCTGGTGTCGTTGATAGAGGTCATATCATTCCTTTTTTATTTTATTTCCTACGAAAATACATCCGTTGCAAATGCCGTGACAATTCTTTATACATGGCCCATCTTTGCCATAATTTTTAGCTTTGTTTTTTTGAAAGAAAATATTACAGGCAGGGTTATTTTCGCGCTGCTGCTGGCGTTTACTGGTGTAGCAATAATTTATATCGGAAGCGGCTTCTCATTTTCGGATAAAGATTTTATTGGAATAACCTCCATGCTTGTTTCCGCAGCCTTATCAGGAATAACTATTATTATATTTAAGAGGTTAACCGGCGCACATACAATCTTTGAGATTATATTCTATCAAACTTTCATGGGGGCAATCGTGTTCTTTCCATTTTTGTTTATCAACAGGCCATTCCCGGCTGCATGGCAGTTTATTCTCGGATTTATTTACGCACTTTTAATAGGGCTTTTAGCGTACATCCCATATTATTTTGGCCTTAAGCATCTGAAAGCTTCAATAGTTTCATCAATATCCTATCTCGAAGTAGTAAGCGGGATTTTATTCGGCGTACTATTGTTACATGAGGCATTAACATTAAATGTTATCATTGGCGGAGTCCTTATAGCAGGCTCAACATTGTTAATCAAAAATAGCTATGCAAAAGTTTAAATCTGATAGTATTTTCCGATAATACGTGAATTCATGATGACAACCATAGGAGTTCTTGCATTGCAGGGTGATTTCAGGGAGCATATTGAAATGCTGAAGAAATGCAAAGTAAACACCGCAGAAATCAGGCTGCCTGAAGACTTGAAAGATATTGATGGACTTATTATCCCCGGCGGCGAGTCCACAGTAATGGGAAACCTGATGCAGCGCCATAATCTTGGCAGGGAGATTATAAAAAAACACAAAAGCGGAATGGCAGTTTACGGCACATGCGCAGGCGCTATTTTGCTGGCAAAGGATATTCTAGGCAGCAGGCAGCCAAGGCTGAATTTGCTTGATATCTCAATAAAAAGAAATGATTATGGAAGGCAGATTGACAGCTTTGAGTCTGAGCTGAAAATTGAAGGAATAGGAAATTTCAGCGGGATATTTATAAGGGCTCCGGTGATTGAAAAAGTAAATAAAGGGGTTAAAGTATTGTCAAGATTGAACAGCAAGCCTGTGCTGGTCCAAAAAGAGAATGTTCTTGCTTCAACTTTCCACCCTGAACTGACAAGAGATAAAAGAGTGCATGAATATTTTGTTAGGCTTGTTAGAAAAAAATTTATGATTGGTGTTTGAACCAAGTTACAATGCTGTTTGTTAAGATATTTCTGTTAATATTTAATTAAGAAAAATTAGTTCATTTATAGGTTATTGTTAATATTAAAATATGTTTAATTATTAAGTAGGGTACCATAGATTGGTTCTACATGAGCTATGTTCAGTGTTTGATAAGTTTTCTTTAACTTTTGGATTAGCATTTCTCTAACTGCATCATTCACAGCAATAATGGAAGTTTGTCTTATCAAAGGGTTAACTTCAAATGGTGAGCCATCCAGTCTGCTTAATTTTGCTCCTGCTGTTGTTGCCATTATCGCCGTTATATGTTCATAAAGCTCTTTCGGAAGCAATTCTGCAGCACAATTGTAGCCTTTACCTCTTCCTAATGCAACTTGGATTGGAAACATTCCACCGCCATCGTTCCCAAAATATGCTATATCCCCTGAACTAAGTAAATCATTTATAGTTTTAGCTATCTCCGCGCGTTTGCTATTTCTTGCATACGCCGCTAATCGTATTGATGGATGACTAAATGCATTTGAGTTCCTAAAAATATAAGATTTAGAAGCATTATGGTCATTCATCTTAACTATATACAGCCCTTTCTGATCTATTCCATAAATATACTTTTTCCAAATATCTCCAGCAGAAGCAGCTATTACCCTATCATTTCTCACTACCATAATTGATGTACTTAATGGATTGGAATAAGCACCCATTCTATTTACTTCAGAACTGCCATCAATTGGGTCAGCAACAACTAATTCTGATGTAGGTTGTGAAAATCTGTTAGATCCCTCTTCTGTAAAAATAGGATATCTTTCGTAATCCTTGAATATTATTTCTTTTGCTATCACATCAATATCTATTTGTTCGTCCCCTCTGCCTTTTTCACGTATTGTAGTTGTATAATCATTTGAGCTCATGCAGGTATGAACCATTAAAATTATTTTTCGAACAGTTTCTTCCAATTGGCCTTGCACTTCTCCATCTAAGTCAAAATCTATCATTGTTTGTATTTCTTCATCTAAACTAAGATTACGCATATTTCAACCTCAAGTCTTTTATTGCGATTCCTTTTTTATTTAGTAAAGCATCTCTTCCCAAGATACCTTTAGCGGCATCTTCATCTAATACATAAGTTACATTTCCACCATTTTGTGCGTAAGTATATAGCCCTGATATTGGGACTTCCGATGTAGCTTGTCCAAGCAATGATTTAGAGATACACTCTGCTTTTCTGCCTCCAGATGCTAACAGCAAAATATTTCTTGAATGTCCAAATATTCCACCTGCCCCCATTGATATAGCATATTGCGGGGCATCCTCCCTATTTGGAAAGTGGCCATCTTTAACAGCATTATAAATTGTATTATCATCGAGTTTTACCAATAATATTTGATGGTGTAAAGGAATTCCGCTTTCATGAAAACCTATATGGCCATTTTCACCAACTCCAACAATCCAATAATCTATGCCGCCTGCATCTCTTATGCTGTGAAGGTATGAATCCAAAAGTTCGTCTCTAATCCACCTTAGATATTTATCATTGCAGCTAGGTAAAACAACAACAGCTTTACCTTTATCATTTCCCTCTAAATGTACGTATCCCCTGTCTATTCCTTCTTTTAAAGCATCCACTAATTTTCTTTGGTCAATTTCTGCTCCACGAGGAATATGAGTTTTTGCAAAAGGAGGGCTTAGTCTTCCAAAAAGATTTTGTATCATAAAAAATGCATAACTCTGAGGGTGTATAATTCTTTCAGTGAGAGTTTCGCCAGGTAAACCTATATATTCATCAAGGTTCCAGCTTGCCACTCTAGTAGCATCAAATTCTTTCTGTCGTTCTATAATTCTTTTATACAATCCTATAGGAGAACTTCCAGTTGCTAAGCCAACATTAAATTCAACTTGTTCGTAGATAGTAGCTTCTCTTATTTTGGGTATTATAATATTTGCTGCTTCTTCACTCATATCTTCAAAATCCTGGGCAATAACAACTTCTAATCCCATTTTAATATAACTCTTGTTTTATGCAGTGCATGATTGGTAGCTAAAAACTCTTGGATGATAAAAAAATCAACCAAAGGTTTATAAATAATCAAATAGTAGTTGATTTCATGCTTAGCATTATTTTACCCCAGCTTGAGCACCAAAAAAGGGCGAAGGACCTAATCATTAGTATCCTTGCAATGAAGTACCCTTTAAGCTCAAAGAAGATTTTTAATGAAATCAAAAAAAGATACGGCTATTCTATAACTTATCAAGCCATTCATAAGACAATTTTGCAGTTGTTAGAGCAAGGCGTGCTTGTCAAGGAAAATATGGATTATTCTATTAATATGCAGTGGATTGATGAAGTCAGTAATTTTGTGGAAAGAATGAAGGAAAGTTATGAAAAGCAGAAAAAGTATCCTTTTGGCATTATAGACATGCAAACAACAGAGAATATGCAAATGATTGTTTTTGACAATTTCTTAAGCGCAGAGCTTTTTACCATTAATTTGGTGGATAAATATTGCTCAAATCTAAAGAGTAAAGAGCCGTGCTGTATGAGCATACAGCATATAAAAGAACCCACCTTTCAGTGTGGAGAGGCTTTGCAAAAGTTAAGGCTTTATAAAGAAGCAAAAATTGGAAAGTATATTCTGGTAAGGGGAAATAATTTTATTGACGGATGGGGCAAGAGCTTCTTTAAAGGCGTTTTTGAGTGTATTTTAGGAGTTGATGTTGCAAAAGATTACGAAACTTATATTTGTGGCGATGCAGTGATTCAGCTGCATATACCTATTGAAGTTTCTAAAAAAATCAATACTCTGTTTAGCAATGCAAAATCAATTGAGGAAATTAGAGTTCCTCAGGCTTTCAGCGACATTTATGAAAGAAAATGCAAAGTGCAGCTATTGATTTATAAAAATCAGGAAATTGCAGAGCAGCTTAGGCAGAAAACTTTAAGCTATTTCAATAATAATTCATAAAAACTTCTCGGCTGCAGCAACAAGCTCCTTTACATGCTCTACTGATTTTTGAAATGCTGCTTTTTCTTCATGAGTTAATTTCAGTTCAATAATTTCCTCAATGCCCTTTCTTCCGAGCTTTACTGGCACCCCTACAAAAAACCCGTTTACCCCATATTCCTTTTCGCAGTAAGCCGCGCATGGCAAAATCCTTTTCTTGTCTTTCAGTATTGATTCAATCATCTCTGTGATGGCAGATGCAGGCGCAAAGCTTGTAGAGCCTGTCTTAAGTAGGTTGATTATCTCCTCGCCGCCCTTTCTTGTCCTTTCAATCAGTGCATTTATCTTGTCATTGGATAATAATTCAGATATCGGGACTCCGCTGACTGTTGAATATCTTGGCAAAGGCACCATTGAATCTCCATGCCCCCCCAGCACCATTGCCTGTACATCCTCGACAGAAATATCCAGCTCTTTTGCAATGAATGTCCTGAACCTTGCAGAATCCAGTATTCCCGCCATTCCGATAACCCTGTGCTTGGGAAAATTGCTTGCTTTTGCAGCAACATAGACCATTGCATCCAAAGGGTTTGTGACAACTATCAAAATAGCATTTGTAGAATACTTAGCGGCATTTTGGGCGGCCTCCTTCACTATTTTTGAATTCACTGATATCAAATCATCCCTGCTCATGCCGGGCTTTCTTGGCAATCCTGCCGTAATTACAACAATGTCCGAATTTTTTGTGTCTTCGTAATCATTTGCGCCTTTGACATCTAAATTAAAGCCCTCAATCGGCCCTGACTCTAGCAAGTCCAATGCCCTGCCCTGAGGCAATCCTTCTACAATATCAACTAATACAATATCGCCTAGTTCTTTTGATGCAACCCACTGCGCTGTTGCCAGGCCGACTGCTCCTGTCCCTATTATTGAGATTTTTGGTCGTGGCATTTTTGATTGGGAATTTTCACTAGTTTTTAAAGATGTTGATTGAATATCTTTCCTTGTCAAAAACCACCCACCATAGATGGGTGGCATGATTTCATTATCATTATATTCAGTGGTTTTTGAGCACACTCAAAATTCCACTCAATTTGGTTTATGATAGCAAACCACTAGTTAAATAGACTAGTGGAATTTTGATGTTTCAAAAAATCCTGTTTTCAGGTTCTTTCGTACATTATTCCATGAAAATATTTTTCCATTCATTGTTATATAAACTCCTTTTTGCAGTAAGTGGGCTGCAGCAAATGCAAATCCAAGATTAAAAATGGCATCTGAATTGGGTTTTTTGGCAGGAATTGCAGAGCCAACTAGGATTATTGTTTTATTTAATTTTTTATTTCCCAAGAATTCTGCTGTCTTTGGCATTGTCATTGTGCCGTGAGTTATGATAATTTTATTTTCTTTGCAACTCCTGCATTTTTTCAAAATAACTTTTCTGTCTTCATCTGTGATAAATTTGCTGTCTTTGAACATCAGCATCTCAACATCATATTTTTGGCTGATTCTGGATTGTTCCAGTAATTTAGGTACCAGAGATTTGTTATTTTTTGGCGCTTTCTTTTCAGAAGCATAATCCAGATTATCAATTGTCCCGCCAGTGATAAGAATTTTTATCATAACCTCTCCAAATACTTCTTATAACTCCCTGAATTTTGTATCTTCTCAATCAGTTTCTTGTCTGCCTCTTTAGGCTTTGTCATTTCCTCTGGAGACAGGATTTTGTTTAAATCTTTTTCTTCTATTAATTTGTATTTCAGGACAGTTTCCTTTATTGTTGAATTATTCTTCAAAGATTCCTTGACTATTTTTGAGACAGATTGATATCCTAAATAAGGATTCAATGCAGTCGCTATTGCAGTGCTTTTGTGCAGCAGCTCATCGCACCTTTCCTCATTGGCTGTTATTCCGTCGATGCACATCTCCCTGAACATCTTTAATGTATTTGTTAATAATTTCATTGACTGAAGAATATTATAAGCTATGACTGGCCCCATCACATTTAATTCCAGAATACTATATTGCGCCGCCAGCTCCACCGTCTTGCTTTTTCCCATAACATCATAACAGACCATTATCATGCACTCAGGAATGCTTGGGTTGATTTTTCCCGGCATTATTGACGAGCCGGGCTCTACATCAGGCAGCATTATCTCTGAGATTCCGCCTTTTGGGCCGGAGTTCAAAATAGCAAGGTTGTTTGATATCCTGAAAATATCAATTGCAATCATGTTCAAGGCGCCTGAAAAAGAGACAAAGCAGTTGTAGTTCTGCGTCAGCTCAATCATGTTCTTTGTAGTTCTTAAATTTAATTTTGTCAGCTCATTAAGTTTTTTAACGGCTGTTTCATGGTATTTTGGATGTGTTGTTATTCCTGTGCCTATGGCAGTTCCACCTATTCCCAGTTCCTTCAGTTCCTCGCTTGCGTCAAGCATTCTCTTTATGCCTTTTGCAACAGAAACAGCATAAGCTTCAAACTCCTGCCCCAGTGTTATTGGCACAGCATCTTCCCAATGAGTCCTGCCTACTTTCAGGATATGCCTGAATTCCTCTGCTTTTTTTCTCAAAGACCATTCGAGCTTTCTGGCTTCTGCAACCAGCTCTTTCAATAAAAACAAGATTGCAATTCTTGTTGTGCTGGGAATTACATCATTTGTGCTCTGTGCCATATTGACATGATTATTTGGATTTATAATATACTGCCCAAGCTTTCCGCCAAGAATCTCAGTTGCCCTATTCGCAATTATCTCATTGCAGTTCATGTTGAATGGAGTTCCTGCACCTGCCTGATACACATCAAGAATGAAATATTCGTCAAATTTTCCCTGAACGACTTCGTCAGCAGCTTTAACAATTGCTTTTCCTATTTTTTCATCAAGCTGCTTTAATTCAATGTTTGCCAGCGCAGCTGCTTTTTTTATAGTGGCCAATGCAGCAAGAAATTCCTTATGCGCCCTTATTCCGCTAATTTGGAAATTATTTTTAGCTCTTTCAGTAAATGCCCCATAGTAAGAATCAGCAGGAACTTTCACTTCACCCATCACATCTTTTTCAATCCTGTAATCCACCATACCACCCTTTGAAATTAGAATTAACGGCTGTTTTAATAGGTTTCGATGTCTATGACTACCTATTTTTGATTAGAAGCGGTAACCTTGGTATGAGTAGCAGCAAGAATGAAATCAAGCGGAAGTAGTTCTGAACAGCAACGTTCATCTCCTATGATTATAATCCTGTCTGCACGAGCTATAGGAACTTGCCGATCCAAAAGATACTGCCTAGCTAGTTCCCTTTCATTTGAAGAAGACCAAAGTGGATTTTCGCTATTCCAAAGCCCTCGATTCCCTCCTTGGCGTACAACGAGCTTACCTCGCTCATTTGGAATTATATGGAAATCCCCAGAATATCCACCAACTGGTGCCTGAAGACCTGTAGATGCCTTTGGACCGAGGTACCATAAGACTTCCCCGCCTACAAGCGGCTCAAGTCGCAAAACTCTGGAGACCGTAACAACAAGGCTTGGCTGTGGAGTCCCTTTAAGTACATCCATAACATCAAAAGTTATGTCACTCACTGGCGCTTTAACTATACCTTGGCTACCCTGAAGCTCAATCTCTCTTTCTTCTATTTTTTGTACCTTGCCGTGAAAAATATAGCTTGCGCGTGAAACTAAAGAATCCAATAATAGAATTTGATCTCGTGCTTGATTTTGTGCAAAGTCAGGATTTTTTAAAAAATATTCTTCTAAAGAGTAGGGCATAGGACTAACGCTGCTAATAATAGACGGGCTGGCAATAGAGTCAATTGAATTCCTGGCAACATTTGGTTTGGCAATTCCTGCATTATTTCGTACTGGCAATGCAGTCGCTAAACCCGCTGCCAAAATCAATGCAGTGTATGGTGCCCTATAGTAAGCTGTCATTTTTACCTAATTGTCAGTAAAATCATTTAAAGTATTTAATCTTTACCATTTAATATAATCCCATTCACAGCCCCTCTGCACGACATCGCCCAAAATAGTAATATTTAAATAGTATTACGTATTACTTCAAAAGTATGACACATTTGACACAGAAGTCCCAGGTAACTATACCGAAGCAGGTTAGGGTAGCCTTGGGCTTAGGGCCGGGCGATGATGTGGATTTTAGCGTCGAAAACGGAAAGGCGGTTCTGATCAAAAAGCCAAAGAAGATTCCATTCGACAAGTGGACGGGCTATCTTGGCCAGGGAAAAACAGACGATTTTATGAAAGAGATTAGATGATAACTTCAATCGACACAAATATACTTGCAGATATCCTGCTCAAAGATCCTAAATTCTGTGAAAAAAGCAAAGAATTTGTGGAAAGCCATGGCAGGCTAGGCAGCCTTATAATTTCTCCAATCACATATTCAGAAATGGTGGTTTTCTTCCTTAAGAAGCACGATGCAAAAAATGCAGTTTCCAAGCTTGACGAATTCCTTGAGGATATGAACGTGCAGGTTTCAGAATTCACGAAAGAAGATTTAATCACTTCTGCCGAAGCATGGCAAAAGTTTACATATTTTAAGCATTTAACCTGCCCAAAATGCGGAGCAAAAAATAATTTCATCTGCAAAAAATGCAAATCGCAGATTTTCTGGAGGAACCATATAATCACAGATTTTTTAATAGGCGCGCATGCGCAAAATCATGCAAATATTTTGCTCACAAGGGACGGGGGGTATTATAAAAAATATTTTAAGGTAAAGGTTATTCCGTAGTTCTCCACCCAATATTATTAACAGCCCTCTGCACGACTTCGCTTAATGCAGGATGCACATGTACCGAGCCTGAGATTGCATCAGCGCTTAGATTGTTTTTCATCGCAACAATAACCTCATGTATCAAAGTGGAAGCATCTGTCCCAAGAATATGGCAGCCAAGTATTTTTCTTGTCTTCCTGTCTGCAAAGATTTTGACAAATCCGTCATTGTCCTGCAAAGCAAGCCCCATTCCGGAATTTATGTAGTCATATCTTCCGGTTGCGTAATCAATATTTTTCTGTTTTAAATCCTGCTCCCTCATCCCGACTCCTGCGATCTGCGGGCTTGAAAATATTGCATGCGGCATGGCAGAATAGTCAACAGGTATTTTTTTATTTAAAATTGCGTTGGAATAAACATACTGCGCTTCCAGGTTTGCGCTGTGCTTAAACAAAAATTTTCCTGCAATGTCTCCCAAAGCCCACGTGTTTTTTGCAGTAGTCTCAAGATATTCATTTGTTTTAACAAATCCTTTTTCATCAATCCTTATATTCCCCTTTTCAGCATCTAAAATGTCTGTATTGGGGGTTCTTCCGGTTGCCACAAGCAAAGCATCAGAAGACAATTTTTTTGCAGATTTGCCATTCTGCGCAGTCACAACAAATTTTTTTCCTTTCATAATGACTTTTGTTGCATTAAAATTTGTCAGGACATTGTATTTTTTCCTGAAAATCCCTGTAAATCTTGAGGCTATTTCCTCGTCTTCATTAGGCACAAGAAGATTTCCGCGCTGTATTATGCTGATTTTAGTTCCCAAAGCGCCGTAAAAATGCGCAAGCTCTGCGGCAATATAGCCTCCACCCAGAATGGTCATGGATTTTGGCTGTTTTTTCAGCCTTAACGCCTCATCGCTCGTTATGAAATCTACATCTTTCAATCCTTCAATGCTAGGAACTGACGGTCTTGTGCCTGCTGCAATTATGACTTTGTCCCCCCTTATTGTCTCTTTCCCGGTCTGCAGGGTTCTTTCAGAAATGAATTTTGCCTCGGTCTTGAACAAGGTAGTGTTCTTGTCTTCCCTGATTCCTTCTTCAATCTCCTTTGCATCTTTGTCAACAATTTTTGATGCCATTCCGGTTATATATTTGAAATCAATAGAATTTATTTTTGAATTTATACCGAAAGATTTTGAATTTCTTATCAATTCTGCCACATCAGCGCTGTGGATTATGATTTTTGAGGGGATGCATCCCCTATTCAGGCAGGTTCCTCCCATCGGGCCTTTCTCAACAACAGCGACTTTCAGCCCTTTTTCAGCGGCAGCAGAGGATATGTTCAGCCCGGAGCCGGCTCCAATCACGATCAAGTCGAAGGTTTGCATTTTGAGATTATTTAGTTTATCGCAGTTATTTAAATCTTTGTTTAATTCAGTAGGATTATTAATTATAAGAAATTTTTCTCAGAGTCTGGAAAAATTATGTACATTCATTCTTGTAAAGATAGATTTAAAAGATGATAACCGATACAAAGTGGCATGGCATACACACAATTCCAAACAGACAGGGCAGATTATGTCTTTTATGGGACAAATCATCTTTATGGGAGGATTCAACCCAACCTATTTAATGGTATAGATGCGCTCGTGGTAGAGATGCTAGAGAGAAATCAATATTGCAAGCCAATTCAAGGAAAAACCCACGATGAAAGATTTTTCCTATCTACCTCACTTTTTGGAAATCGGGACCTGGCAGAAAAAATGCGAAAAGAAGGAGTGACTGTCCTAGTAGTAGACGTTAAGCTAGATTCAGGGAAGCATTCTATGCTGGGCTATATTAGGGAACACCTGAGTAAGAACCGATTGGTTTTGCTTCAAGTTGTTCCAGTAATGACTTATTATTCTCTTTCAAATACTCCACTTCCAGCATGGGCGGGTGAATTAATAAACAATCATCATAGGGATATTCTTGGTCCCACACATTATGGTAGGTCTGCAATTACTGCTGAAAGAATTGAAGAGGTAGCAGTGCCGATGCTATCAGAAGAACATAAGGGTAAGAGGGTTAAGATAGGAATAATTTATGGGGTTGCACATCAGCAGATTGTTGATTTTCTGAAGTCCAAAGAACTTAGGGGCAGGGTTTTGGAAGAGCACCGTAAATCTGGGCTTAAAGGCTTTGACCCACACGATTTAGAAGCAATTACAAGATTTGATTATGATGGGAGTAGGGGACTATGGATGCCACGTGAATACAAAATTAATATGTTTTCACCATCACCAGCCTGAGTCATTTGTTGATTCTCTAAGGGACTTCCATTGCATTTTTCCTTTTAGTTCCAATATACAATCCTTCCACATACTCGGCTAGGTGAGTTGCTGCTGACTAAAAAATTCTAAACAGCTATTTCCATCAATCTTTTTGGCTCGGTTAATGGGAGGATTATAACTCCTTTGTTTAAAATTGGCTGCATCCCTTTTTTAGTTCTTTTGGTTTTTATTATGTCGTGCTTCATTAAAAGTTTTATGTCCCTGTCTACAGCAGGCAGCCTCCTATGAGTGTAATTTGCCAGCTGCTGTAGTGTTTGAGGCCTTTTTTTATCAATTGTCCTAATCAGTTCCAGTCTTTTCTTGGTGATTAAGCTGGTAAGCTCATTGTCTGTCAGTGTAAAGACAACTGCTTTGCTATGCAAATCTATCTCGCCCTTTATTTCTGCATCCAGCAAATTCTTTACGGCATCAAATTTCCTGTCCATGATATTTTTTTGAATCATTTTCAATTGCCTCCATTTTTCCTTTTCTCTTCAAAATATTTTCTAAAGCGTGCATGGCTTTCCTTTACTTTGTGAAAAAACATATCAAATGCGTCTTTTAAATCCACGGACTCGTATTCCGGCAATGGGATTGGCTCATTGCTAATCCAAAACCTCTGCTCATGCACAAATCCATGATAGTTATCGGCCCTGTATACTGCATGCCACTTATCATCAATTTTTGCTGAGTAATTTATTGAAAATGTTTTGAATTTGCCATACTCTTTTATTATTGTGAAATTAAGCTTATTCCTGTCATCAAGGTAAACTTCAATACTCTTCTTTTTAACCGGCATGTGTCTGCCTCTTATTAACAAATTATGGTAATATTAACATTAAATGTTAATGTTATATTTAAGCTTTTCGGTTTTTGCCTTTAATCCCCTTTTGCCAGCAATCCCGTCTTCTTTGATTTCCTGAATGACTGCTCGAGGAAAAAAGCCATCACAATAAATAACAGGATGCTGGATATCAAAGAGTATATCAAACCAGCTTGGTTGACAGGAGTGCCGCTGATCATTGCCCTAAAGCTCTCAAATACATGTGTAGGCGGGATGACTATGGCAATTTTTGCAGCCCAGCCGGGCAGCACAGACAATGGATAGAATATGCACGCAAAAGGCGATATCAGAAATGTCACGCTCCATGCAAGCACCTGTATTCTTTGCCCAAACCTGAATATGAATGCTGCAACAAACAGTCCGATTGCCCAGCCAAAAAGCGTCAGGAGGAATACTGAAAATGCTATCAGCAAAGGTGATATGGTCAGTATATTAAATGAATAAAAAACAATCCCGACTATCCACATCAATGCGAATGTCGTCAGCGCCCTTAAAAATCCAATTATGATTATTGAAACCAAATGCTCGCTTAATTTCACAGGCGAGCTGAATAAATGGTAAAGATTTCTGGACCAAAAATCCTCGAGCACAAATACTGCAATATCCTTAGATGCCCTCCACACAAACACCCACAAAATGACTGCGCCAAGCAGCATGCTCAACACATTGACATCGGATAATTTTTGTATGAACAATGCAGTAAATCCCCATATGAACAAATCCAGTATAGGCCAGTAGATTATGTCAAACAGCCTGTCAACTCTGTTGATTGTTATGTAATAATATTTCAGCAGCAGAGCATTGATTCTGTGGAGCTTCATTTTTGTCGGGCTATTTTTATGAATATATCATCTAAAGTCGGTCCTTTAACATGGAGATTGCTAAGCATAAAACCTTTGTGGAATATTTTGCTGATTACCTTGTACATCTTGTCTTCCTCAGTTGTAACTTCGAACACTATGCTGTTATCCTTCTCAAAAACAATATCAACCCCTTCTGTCTTCAGAAATTCCCTGAGCAGCTTGATATTTTTCTTGACTGCAATCTCCACAGTATGCTTTTTAATTAATTTTTTAAGATTTGAGCTGGTGTCAATTCTTATAATTTTTCCATTTGACATGAAAGCTATCCTGTCGCAAAGCTCTTCAACTTCATACATGTAATGGGATGTGAAAAGTATCGTGCAGTCATTTTTTTTCTGGTAATCTTTTATTATCCCCCTAGTCTTGTCAGCAATGTCAGGATCAAGCCCAACAGTGCACTCGTCTAAGAAAAGGACTTTCGGACTGTTTATAAGCCCCTTGCATAAAACTGCCCTGGTATTTTCTCCGGAGCTTAATCTTATTATCTTCCTGTCGGCGACATTTTTCAGCTCGAACATCTCCAGCAATTCATTGATCTTATGCTCGCAGTTTTTAACGCCATAAAGTTTTGCATAAACCCTTAGGTTCTGCCTTATTGTTAGCACGTCTGAAAGCCATGAATATGCTGTTGCAACATTTGAATTATTTTTCACATATTCCCAGTTTTTTTCAGGCTCAAAACCCAATACCTTGATGGTTCCGGAGTCCTTTTCAAGCAGTCCTGTAAGTATGTTGATTGTTGTTGATTTTCCTGCGCCGTTTGGCCCAAGCAGCCCGAATATTTCGCCTTTTTTGACGCTGAATGAGATATTGTCTACTGCAGTTATTGCCCTGCCTTTTTCCTTAAAGGATTTTACAAGATTTTGCACTTCAATATAGTTCATGCAGATGCTCAAGATGACAGAATTTAAATTATTATCTGCTCATATCTCCCTTATCTCCAGGATCTCTGTGTCTTTCCTGGGGTTTACATCTGAGATTATTATGGCTCTGTCGCCCTTAACGAGAAATTTCTTCTGCTGCAGCATGCCGATTGCCTTTTTTGTCATCAGCTCGAAATTCTCGTCAAAATTTATCAGGAATGGAAACGCACTCCAGTAGATCATCATCTTTCTTTTTGCTTCTTTGCTGTCGGTAAAAACAAAAATATCAACATTCGGCCTTCTTTTTGCGACCATGCTCAAAAGCTTCCCTGTCCTTGAGAATGCGATTATGGCTTTTGCGTCAAGGTTTTCCGCGCCGATGCATGCCCCGAATGTTATTGCTTCCATTACATCTTTTGTCTTGAATCCCCTGCCCGGATTGAAAGTAAGCCTTTTCTGGGTGCTTTTTGCTATCCTGTGCATTGTGCTGACGCATTCTATTGGATATTCTCCCTTGGTTGTCTCTCCGGAAAGCATTATACAGTCTGCTTTTTCAAATACTGCATTTGCGACATCTGTCACTTCCGCTCTTGTAGGCATTGGATGGGTTATCATCGATTCAAGAAGATGGGTGGCGATTATTACGGGTTTGCCTGCCTCTATGCACTTGTCAACCATTTGTTTCTGGACTAAAGGGATTTCCTCTATTGGTATTTCAACTCCAAGATCGCCCCGGGCAACCATCACGCCGTCTGCCTCGTTTATGATCTCGTTCATGTTTTCAACGCCTTCCTGGTCCTCTATCTTCGCAATGACCATTGCATTTGACTTCAGCCTGGCAAGCAGCTTTCTCATCTGCAGAATATCTTCCTTTCTCCTGACAAATGACTGTGCAACATAATCCATTCCCAATCGGGCCCCTAGCCTAAGATCTTTTATGTCTTTATCTGTAACAGAAGGCAGATCTGTTCTTATGCCGGGCATGTTTATGCTTTTTGTCTTTCCTAAAGATCCTTTGTTCAGGACCCTGCAGTTTATGTGGTAAGGCCCTATGTCAATCACTTTAAGCGCAATAAGCCCGTTGTCAATCATCACTATATCATTTTTCTTGACTTTGTTTATCAGATTCTGATAGTCAACAAAAGTATGCTTTTCACCTTCCTGTATGTCGCACGCGCTGCTTACCGCTATTTTAAACAAATCACCGGCTTCCAGACCGTATTCTGTGGCGCTCGTCCTTATCTCAGGCCCTTGGGTGTCGAACATTATTCCTATTGGAAATTGGCTTTGGCTGCTTATTTTTTTTATTTTGCTTACCGTTTCAGAAATCCACCCATGGGTGCCGTGTGAAAGGTTGATTCTTGCAATGTTCATTCCGGCTTCGGCAAGCTTTTTCATCATTGCTTCGCTTTCCGTCTTTGGGCCTATGGTGGCTATTATTTTTACCCTTCTCATAAGCAGAAATCGAATAGATGGGTGTTTTTAAAGTTTTGTGAAACAACTGCTGCCAATCAAAAAGGAATGTTTATAAACATGTTTCGTCAGAGTTAAATTATGACGGCAAAAAGAGGGTTATTTGTACTTCTTATTTTGTTAATTTTAACTTTTAGCTCTGTTAGTCTTGTTTCTGCACAGGAGCCAGAAGGAAAATTCAGTTTTTTTGATTTTATAGACGCAGCTCTTTCTAAAGAGAAAGTAACATATACATATTCATGGGGAAGCTTTGATCATAGTTTACTTGAGGATTTGTATTACAGATGTGTAGGTGATGAGATTTATGACGATAAGGGTGCTTGTAACAAGTATAGGGGTTTATCCACGCATGGAGTGCAGGGTGAAGGGGATGCGGATTTTACAGAAACAGGAAAAAGGTGTTTAGATATCTGTGAATATAGGAATGATATGGCAAGCATTCTACCAACTTTAATATTATGCGAGCACGTTTTAGGGAAAGCTAAGGGAGGCAAACTAGGAGACATTACAACTAGTACAAAAAATCCCAATATTGTAGATTTGGATCTTAAGGAGGACTTCGAAAAAAGGCGGAGTGATGACAATTCCGTACCTGAAGGATATGCTTATTCTATAGTCTCAGGCAATTATGAAACTTATTTTTCAAGATTTCCAGTAGGGGTAAAAGATAGTGAGGGCAGAGACGCCTACTTCGATTCTGTCCTTAAAGCAAGACTTGCTTGTGCTGAAGAACTAGATAAAATTTATGAGGAAGAATTGAGTTTATTATATGCAGAAGATGAGCCAACTGTAGGTGTCCCTATCCCAACAGGTCAGAAAACTTCTGAGGATGGAAATTACGAGAAGGGCGGCACGCTCAAAGAATGGAAGGAAAGGCTGCAAAGCGAAACAGGACCAGATAGTAAGCAGTCAAAAACAGCGGCAGAATGTGATGCATTAATGAAGCAGAAAACAGCAGAGTGTTCTAAACATGGGGGTTGGAGAACGGATTATATGATGGAAATTACAGATTTCCGGACAGACGAGCATTACGAGCTTCAGGATATAAGGAATGGCGGCTGTCCACCCACATCACCAACTGGTGATACAACGTATCTAGACAGCCAAGCCGAGGCTGGCAAATCTGAGTATCAGGTTGCCTGCTCTGTTCTCTGCAGTTCGTGGAGCTGCGGTGCTCCTGCCGGGGCTGCAGCAGGCGGAATTGAAAGTTTAAAAGGAAAAGTTGAAGTAATGCAGCCGGACGGCTCCTGGAAAGGAGCCAAGCCAGGAACTAAAATATACTTAAATGATGATGTAAGGACAGGAAAAGATAGCAAAGCTGCCATTAAGCTTGCTGACGAGACTATATTTACACTTGGGCATGATTCGCAATTCACTGTCGGCGATTCAAAAACAGAATCAAAATTGGATTTTGGCAGGCTAAAGGCAAAAATCAAGTGCCTCATCAATACTGTTGACTGCTATCCTGTAAGATTTACAAATGCAGTCGCATCAGTCAGGGGCACAGAGTATGTTGCAACTGCTGACCAATACTCAAACAAAACAACTATTTTGGTTAATGAGGGGACAGTTTCTGTAACAGAAACAAAAACTGGCTCAACGCA
>JACPMV010000042.1 GCA_016185845.1 Candidatus Woesearchaeota archaeon
GTGCCTTTAATCTAAATTTGTTTATACTGCTAGAAAAAGGCAGAATAAGGCAAAATGTTATAATAAATCTTAATAATTGTTACAATCAAAGTTACCACCACTCCAATCCAAATCAGGGTCTTTGCAGTATTTCTATCTTGTTTTCTCAATAGAAAATATCCAATAATTCCGCCTATCAATCCAAAAAGAATTGGCAAAGAGTACCACAACATAGAAGTTTTTTCAATATCTTTTGTTTTTTTCATGGCATCAGACCACTATTAAATAATTAACAATAATCTATTATCATTCCTTGACTGCCAGCTTGATGTCTTCAGGCTTGACAGTTTTCCTGCCGGCATGCTCTGCCAGCTTTATAGACTTCACGGCAATGTCATATGCAATTTCCTCAAGCGCATTTTTTAAAGCGGTCTTTGCCTTGTCAGAAACCCTTTCCGCTCCGCCCTGCTTGAGGAGCTTTTCCATCGCAGCAAGAGGCAGCAATTTCTCACCCATTTAACCACCAAAACTGAAAATAAGGCTAAAATATATAAAACTTTTGAATTAAAAAGACAGAATAGCCCTTCTGAAGCTGAACCTGTGCTTTCTTGCCAGGCTTGAAAGTTCTTTTTCCAGCATCTCATGATTTGGGAATTTAGACTCCATTTTCTTGAATTCCGGGCTGTGATGGAGCGTCCTTCCGTTTTTGCTCTCAAACTTGAATTTCTTGTGGAGCATCTCATGGTACATAACATAATCCATCAAAATAGGATCTGCAAACCTGAAAATTGAGCTTATTGTTATCGTATCGGAGCCGTATTCATAAGAGCCCAGCTTGCTTGTCGAGTCAGAGCCCCACTCAAGGTTTGGGATATCCAGCATTCCGCTGAAGAATGAATCATTATTCCTGTTGAAAGATGCTTCCAATATTGAATCTGTTTTTGTTTTTGGAATCGCAATGTGGACATTCTTAAGAAACATAGTGTATAATTCCATGTTCATTGTCTTCTTTTTGTCTTTTAGAATTTTTGTCAATAACTCCTGAACAAGCCCAATCTGTATCTCCCTGCTTATTTTTCTCCAGTCTTTGCTTAAGTGGAATACCAGATTATTGCCGTATCTTCTCACATTTGCGTTGTATGGCTTGAACTGCCTCGAATACTTTACAGAAATATTATAGCTCAGGCTTTTTCCAGGATATAATTCCATAAAAGCTTCTTCTGCAATGTTCATGGGAAAAAATGAATAGATGTTATTAAAAAAGCTTTTGATTTACCCGTGATACTCATATCTCAGAATAGCAGCAACTTTTCCCAAGTCCCTTAATTGGGCGCCTTCCCTTGTCTGCGTTGAGATGATCTTTATTTCGCTTCCAACCGGCTTAGCTGCCGCTTCAAACTCCTCAATCTTCTCATCGGGAAGGTCTTCTGACAGGAGCACAATATTAACAATGCCTAGCTTTATCTTATTCATGACATCTGCTTCCCCGTAAGAAACCATGTTCTGCTTTGTTGCGAGCATCTCAAGAAATTTATTCACGATTTTTTTCTCATCAACAACATCTTCAGCGGCAAGGACATCCTGGGATTTTTCAAGCAATTCCTCGAGTCCGAATTCTTCAGTATAGCTTAAATCCTTTATCGCGATTATCTTTTTCCTGACCTCGTTTGTTATATATCCCCCATCAACAAAATCATATTTTGTAGGCCCTGGTCCGCCGACAATGATACCTTTCAATCCTGCCATATTAAGGAAAGTTTCCTTCATGTACTCCGCGACCTTCTTGTAATGGTCCTTTGCAGCGCCTTCTATAATGCGGGAAAATCGCATAGCGGATTGCCCGCCGGCCCTGAATTTTCCTGGCACTTCCGAGTGTGTTTTTACCAGGGGCATGATTGTCTTGCCCTTCAGCAATGCGATATTTGCGTCTCTCCTGTCCATGACAACAAGGCCGTAGACTTCCTTTGCCTCCATCATATCTCGGAGAATATCAAGCTGGAATTCCTTGTCGCAGCGGTAAATCCTCGTCCTTAAAGGAACAGGCGGCTCAATGCTCCAGACTTTGAAGTCCTGCTGGCCTTCCCTCTCGGCAACATTTCCTGAGAAAACGCATAATCCGTTTGGCGGCGTTCTCTTGAAAAGCTTCAGATGCTGCATCATCCTTTCCAAAGCATCAGTTACGTTCTTTCTTGTGGCAGACGATTTTATATTGGATGCAGTGCCCTGCTCCTGCGCAAGATGGTTTATTATCTTGTTCATGTCATAGTCCTGCGGGATGTAAACACTAACCAATTCTGTATGCCTGCCTTTATATCTTTCCAGTTCCTTTATGGATTTCTTCAGATGAAACCTCTGCGATTCTGTCAGTGACATTTTAGATAATAGAAATATTATTGGTTTATAATACTATACTATTGTTTTGCCGCAGTAATCCCATAATGTGCTTTCTGGATATTCCTGAATCCTGCCTGCCCCAGCCTTTTACTTACATCTCCTGCAAGATTTACTTTCCTATTTTTACTTCCCGGGCTTCCGGTGTAGTGGTACAGCTTGCCTTTGTTTTTCAGAACCCTGAACAGCTGCCTGTAGAAATCCAGAGAATACAGTTCTGATGCAAGGCTCAGCCTGGGCGGGTCATGAATTATGGCATCAAACATGCTGCTTTTGAATATCTTTATTTCATCAAAAACATCTGTTTTCATAATGCTGATTTTTTTGTTGTTGAACAATTCAATTGACCATGGATTATGCTTTGCAACTTCAATTACATTTCCATCCCTCTCGCACGTCATTACAAAATCCGCATATTTTGATGCAGCAATCGCAGTGTAGCCAAGCCCCATGCAGGTATCCAAAATAAAGCCCTTTATAGGAGATATTGCTGCTATTTTTTTATTGGTGTCTTCCATAGGCGACATTTCCTTTGTCACGTGCATCCGTATGCCTGAAATCTCTATGGTAGGTGCATCTTTTGTAGGAACCAATTTGTAGAATTTGTTTGTCTCGTCTGAAAACAGCTGGAGCTTTGCCAATGAACTGTCCATTATGAGAAAGCAGCTAGTGTCATCTTTGACGGGCTTTTTTAGCTGGGATTTATCGAGTTTTTGATTGTCGGGAAAAATGAATTCATCGTTTTGAATTTTAATCTTTGAAATAGTTTTGTTCAAATCCAATGAAATCTCTGCCTCTTTCAAGCCTTTTTTATTTGCTTCGAGCAGCTGAAGCGCCTGGGCAGAGGTTATTATCATAGTGAAATCACGCTTTAGCTTTCTCTTTTATTATATTCCACAGGAAATCAAAATAATGCCTGTACCTTTCGGTAATCTCCTTGTTTTTAATGACGATTGCGGTGAACAGGCCGCCCACAAAGAAAAACTGGGTCGATACATCTCCAAAAATAAATATCTCATTCGGATTTTTTGCTTCCGGAGGGAGCCTTTTGAATTTTGTGTATTTTACCGGGATTACTTTTTCTTCAGCTGACATCAGATACCTGCTTTTAATTTTTAGTTTTTCCCTTTCCTTGTACCACCTTATGTGGTAAGGCCCCCCAATTTTCCTGCATTTCTGCTGCTGGACAGAAATTCCCAGAATCTCTTTTTTAGTCCTCAATGATTCCCTGACAGACATTGCCAGTATTGTCTTGAAACCTTCCCTGCCCTCATATACTTCTATTGCAGGCCTTTCTGCGTTGATTTTTACTGGCTCAAGCTGCGGCAATATGTTCGCAAATTGCTCCTTTAATTCCCCCAAATCTTTCTCTTTGTGGTCTATATAATCCAATAATTTCTCAGGCTCCGCAGCATGGAAATATTTTTTATCATTTCTGATGACATATGCCGCTATTCCCTTCTTAATCAAATCGTTCAGTATGTCATATACATTGGTCCTTATCAATCCGGTCTTTTTTGACAGTTCGCTCGCAGCCATCTCGCCATAGTTCAGCAGAGATGTATACACTTTGACTTCTCTCTGCGATAATCCCGCCTTCATTAACAGCTCTTCGTGCATGCAAACGTATTTCTCATTCTTATATTTAAATGTTTCGTACTTTAAAAGTACAACAAAAATATTTAAAGGTAATTATTTGATAGTAGTAACAATGTCTATTGATGATAAGGTTAAGGGATTTGAAGCTAATAACAACACAAATACAGTAGATGGAAGGCTGTCCAGTTTTAAAAGCGCCATGAGGAAATTCACTTGGTGGGATTGGATAAAAATAACAGGATTTAATTCCCTAGGCGCCGTATTCAGCGGCGGCTTGGTGGGATACGGGGCGTTAAATGTGCTGACCACAACAGCTTCATTTATAACCTCCAATTACCTTACTAACAGAAAGAGAGGATTCTCAAAGAAGAGCCTTCAATCAGATTTTAATCTTGGAGCATCCTATACGCCTGCAATTTACTGGTTTCTTAACATTATCGACAGGTTCACGCCCAGCCCGGCTGCCTGGGCTGCCGCTTATGCAATAGGAATGTACCCTTTCACTGCAGCTACAAGGGCCATGAAATATCTAATTAACAAATATAAGCCATCTACTTTTATCAAAGGAATATTCAAAGGAGAGCCAATCAGGGATTTGAAGCATATTGCAAAGGATGCAGTTTCAGGCTCGATACCTAGCAGCGCAAAAGCATCACTATATTTGACACTGCCAGTTGCAGCATCGCATTATTTGCTGCCAAGCAACTTGCTGATAGCATCGTTATACCCCCTTAGAACAGCTTACAGATATATTTTGGAGCGGCAGGAGCAAAGAAAAAAATATTCGGGCAATTTTTCATATGCACTTCCCCAAGCTGCTTGAGAGTGTATCGATACATTTAAAAAGCTAAATCTTTCCCTAAAAGCTATAAAGTTACTCTCAAGGGGCTGTGGTGTAGCTTGGCTATCATTTGAGGTTTGGGACCTTAAGACCCCGGTTCGAATCATCTGTGCAATTGCAGAGTTGCTGAAAATCCGGGCAGCCCCATTTCAGGAGTCAATAACAAAAAATCCAGTAAAGATTAAAAAACTTAATTAAAAATTTTAAAAAAATGAAATCAGAAGAAGGGCTGGGATCCGCAAAAAGGTTCGGAGCAAGATACGGCAGGAAGACAAAACTGAAATTCTCCAATGTTGAGACAGAGCAGAGAAAGCTCCACAAATGCCCTTACTGCACCAAGATTGCCGTCAAGAGGGTAGCTCTCGGCATATGGCAGTGCAGGAAATGCAATGTAAAATTCGCCGGAAAAGCCTATTCAGTAACAAGAAAAATAGTTGCTAAAGATGTGGCTGAAAATGTGTTGGAAGAGCCCCAAGTAATTGAAGAAGAGCAGGCTGAGGCGCAGGAGGCTGATGAATAATGGCAGAATACAAGTGCTTTGACTGCAACAAGAAAGTTTCAATGGATTACCTGAGAAAAAGGATCAGGTGCCCTTACTGCGGAAGCAAGATACTTTTCAAGCCGAGAGGCGTAAATACCAAGATAAAAGCCAGATAGCTTATTTTTTAGTGAAATGGAAGTCTCAAAAGAAACAGAGCAGAAAATAGGCCAGCTTCAGATGTATGAGCAGAGCATGCAGAGCTTTCTTGGGCAAAAGCAGCAGTTCCAGGTGCAGCTTGTGGAAATTGATTCTGCGTTGAGCGAGCTTCAGAACACCAGCAAGGCATACAAGATTGTCGGCAACATAATGGTCGAGGCTGACAAAGACGAGCTAAAGACAGATTTGCAGTCCAAAAAGGAGATGCTTGAGCTCAGGATAAGGACAATGGAAAAGCAGGAAGCCCAGGTGAGGGAAAAGGCTTCAAAGCTGCAGTCAGAAATTCTGAAGAAAATAAAAAAGGAAGACTGAGCATGAAAATGGAGCAGCAAGCAACCGGACTGGACAGCGTGGTAGGCAGCCTGAGCGAGCTTCAGGAAGACTCAACTGTTCCAAGAAATGTAAGAAGCCATATACAAAATATCATTCACAATCTTAAAAACGGAGTTGAGCTTTCAATAAAAGTCAACAAGGCGCTTAGCGACCTGGGTGAACTATCCAATGACGTTAACATTCAGTCCTACACAAGGACCCAGATATGGAATATTATGAGTGTGCTTGAAAAAATAGATTAATGCGTCATGAAATATGCCTATCAGATAAGTCTGTCTGTTTTTTCTTATGAGCACGAAGATATAAATTCCGTTTTAGAATCTTTCCTGGGTTTTTTTCCGTTCAATCTTGAGGAAAACAAGGTTATTCTGAAAAATACCAGAGCTTCCGGCTTCAGCGATAAGAAGATAGAAATATTTGAAGCTGCCCTGGCAAAAGACAGCCTTATAAAGCAGTTTATAAACAATCTTTTGAATAATTTAAGCGAAGTGCAGAAAGGCCAGCTGATTCAGCAGGCAGGGTCAAGACTTGATGCAGAGCTGAATTTCTTCATAAGGTTTGACAAGGACTCCTGGATTAAGGACAGGAAGCTGTTTCTTACAGATTCTGGGAAATGCTTCCATCTGAAGATAAGCGTTGCCGCTTTTCCAAGGAAAAGAGAGGCAGCTTTAAAAATAATTAATGACTTGTTTGGTAAATAATCATAGATTTAAGTAAAGACAATGAATCCAACAACAGTTGTTCTGGTGATTGCCTCTGCAGTTATTCATGCATTTAGGAATTTTTACACAAAAAAAGCTAATGATCCCCAGATTTTTATCTGGTGGTACGAGCTGATTGGCTCGGTGATATTTCTGCCTTTATTTTTATATTATCTGTGGCAGGAAGGCAGCGGCAATTTGCTTGGCCTAACTATTGGAGTAATCTCTGGCTTATTGCATGCCTTATACTGGATGCTGCATGGCAGGGCTTATAAGGGCGGAGACTTATCACATGTTTATCCGATAATGAGGTCGGCGCCGGCTCTGGTTTTAGTATTTGCCGTAATATTCCTACAAGAGCAAGTTTCCTTTATGGGCATTATGGGAATACTTCTAGTTGTTTTTGGCGTATACATAATCAACATGAAAAGGGTTACACTCAAGACTTTAGACGAACCCATAACCTCCATATTTAAAGAAAAGGCAACCCTGTTCGCATTCCTGACACTTGTTAGCGTAGCTATTTATTCAATTGTTGACAAGATTGGAGTAAAGTACGTCAATCCGGTTGTTTTTTCCTA
Organism: Candidatus Woesearchaeota archaeon; assembly: GCA_016185845.1. GTDB lineage: Archaea > Nanobdellota > Nanobdellia > Woesearchaeales > GW2011-AR4. The sequence continues at coordinate 7,123 of JACPMV010000042.1, forward strand.
TTACTTTACCTTTTTTGGCTTTGTTTTTGTCACGCCTTATATCTTTTATGCCGGAAAAAGCAAATTGATGAAGAAGGAGTGGAAATTAAATAAAAAATCAATTCTTTTGAATGGCTTCTTTGCCACCTTCGGCTACCTGTTGATACTGATAGCGCTGTCTACGGAAAAAGTCAGCTATGTAGTCGGTTTGCGCCAATTGAGCGTTGTTGTTGCAGTCTTATTGGGCAGCCATATACTGAAAGAGAAGCATAAATTAGTCAGATTTACAGCAAGCGCATTTATTTTTTTAGGGGCATTCCTAATTTCAATTGCTGACTGATTGCAATATGATTAGTTTTATAAATAACCTTTCACCCTTCTTATCTTAAAATGCCAAGAATAAAAATCGCGCCTTCGATACTGTCTGCTGACAAATCAAGGATAAATGAGGAGATAAAGGAAGTAGAGAAATACTCTGATTTGATCCATGTTGACATAATGGACGGGATTTTTGTACCGCCTGCAACTGTAGATTCTGATTTTGTAAAGACAATAAAGACCAAAGTTCCTTTGGATGTCCATCTGATGGTGCATGAGCCAAGCGATTCTTACATTAGGGGATTCATAGATGCAGGAGCATCTTCTATCACAATACATGAGGAAGCCTGCAGGAATCCAATGCACCAGCTGGAGTTTATCAGGAAAAACGGCATTAAGGCTGCTATATCTATAAAGCCCAAGACTCCGCTTGAAAATATAAAAAAATATCTTGATTTTGTGGATATGGTTTTGATCATGACAGTAGAGCCCGGATGGGCTGGGCAGAAATTTATTGATGAAACAATGCCCAAAGTTAGGGAATTAAGAAAGCTAAAGCCCAAGCTTGATATTGAAGTGGATGGCGGCATAACCCCTTATACAGCCAGAGTTGCATATGATGAAGGCGCGAATGTTTTTGTTGCAGGAACTTCTATTTTTGGGAAGAAGGACAGGGCTGGCGCGATAAGAGAAATATTAAGCAGTTTGAAATAAAATGCTGTGGGCAACATTAGCTATAATATCTGGATTTTTTGACTCTCTTGGTTTCACTGTTATAAAAAAATTAAATAAGCTAGATATTTATTCAAAACTCTTATTTCTAAATCTGACTACACTTCCATTTATATTCATTTTTTCTTTATTTTATGAAATTCCGAAAGTTTCTTCAGAATTCTATGTCGTTATACTGATAAATACTTTAGTTTTTTTGTCTGCGCAGTTTTTGATGGTCAAATCATTGCAGATTTCAGATATGTCGTTAGCAGTGCCTATGCTCAGCTTCACGCCGGTTTTCTTGCTGCTTTCTTCTTATTTATTGCTTAAAGAGCTTCCCACTTTTCTTGGGCTTATAGGGATAGCGGTTATAGTCATAGGGTCATATATTCTTAACATTACATCAATAAATCAAGGTTATCTTGAGCCAATTAAATCAATTTTCAAAAATAGGGGGGTTTTTTATATGATGGGAGTTGCATTTTTGTTCAGCATCACAGGAAATCTGGCAAAAATTGGCATAAAACTGTCAAATCCCGGGTATTTTATGGTTATGCAGTATTTTTTGACATCCCTGATCCTTATAGTGATATTTTTTAAAAAGCTTAAAAACTTAAAAAATGATTTTCTGAGTAATACAAAAATGATTCTTGCATTAGGAATTGTAAGTTCGGCTAGCGAGTCATTGATTGCCATATCACTTACATCATCTATTGTCCCCTATATAATATCATTAAAAAGAACAAGTATTATATTTAGTGTGTTGCTTGGATTTTTCTTATTCAAAGAGAAGAATTTTAAGGAAAAGGTTGTTGGTGCTGTATTAATGTTTGCTGGAGCCGCATTAATAATACTATCACAATAACATTTAAAAACATCAAATAAAATCAGACTAATATGCCGAAAGAATTCACTGTAACGCCTTTAGCTAAAAATAATTTAACAACAAGCTTTAAATACATGCGTATATCTAGACTTCTAGCAAAATGAAATACAGAATTGTTATTGAAGAGGATGAAGACGGAATGTTTGCAGCAGAATGCCCGGCTTTGCCAGGATGCGTTTCACAGGGAAAAACACGAAAGGAAGCCCTGGCTAACATTAAAGATGCCATAAAGGGGTACCTGGAAAGCCTAAAAAAGCATAACGAGCCTATATCCCCTTCTGTCTATGAGGAAATGGTGGAAGTATAATGCCTAAATTGCCAGTAATTTCTGGTATAAAAGTTGTTAAAGCTCGGCAAAAATCGGTTATGGAACCGACCATCAGACCGGAAGCCATATGATTCTAAGGCATAAAGAAGAGCCGCACAGAAGGCTTACAGTTCCAAATCATGATGAAATTGCCAAAGGCACGCTATTGGCCATTATAAGGCAAAGCGGCTTAACAAGAGACGAGTTTATGGATTTGCTAAAATAAGAGTAATAACATCATAAAGTTTATAAAATCATAACAAAGAATTCTAGCAATGGACAAGAAATTCACCGTTACGCCCTGGGAAGTATCTGGGGAAATAGACTATGACAGGCTCATAAAGCAGTTTGGAGTCAAATCTTTAGATGACAGGCTCCTGAAAAGGCTTGAAAAGCATGCCGGCGAACTGCACTATTTCCTCAAGAGGAAAATTTTCTTTTCGCATACTTACTTTGACACAATACTCGATGAAGCCGATAAAAAGCATAAATTCTATCTCTACACCGGAAGGGCGCCTTCAGGACCTGTCCATCTGGGGCATTTGGTTCCGTGGATTTTCTGCAAGTGGCTTCAGGAGAAATTCAATGTAACATTGCTTTTCCAGATACCCGATGAGGAGAAATTCCTGTTTAATGACAGCCTTACTTTTGAAGACACCCATAAATGGGCTTATGAGAACATACTGGACATAATTGCAGTGGGCTTTGACCCAAAAAAGACAAAGATATTTTTGGACACTGAATACGCCAATGTCATGTACAAGCATGCATGCAGGGTTGCCAAGAAGATTACTTTTTCATCGACAAAATCAACATTTGGGTTTACAGACTCAAACAATATAGGGGAGATATTCTATACAGCCATGCAGA
>JACPMV010000039.1 GCA_016185845.1 Candidatus Woesearchaeota archaeon
GCGCTGGCTTGAATGAAGCTGCTTTCCTTGCAAACATAGCAGCAGGCATTAAAGTAGGGAAGATTGGGACTGCTTCCGTATCAGTTGAAGAAATAAAAAGAGAAATTGAAAGGCTATGAGAAAAGCGATTTTTCTTGATAGAGACGGCACATTGAATGAAGACACGCTATATCCGCATAAGATAGAACATTTTAAATTACTGCCTGGAGTGATTGAAGGCCTGAAAAAACTGTCAAAAGATTATATTTTTATCATAATCACAAACCAGTCAGGGATTGGAAGGGGAATCTATACAGAAGAAGATTTTCATAACTTTAATAACCATCTTGTATTAAAGCTAAAGAAAGAGGGAATAGAGATAAAAAAGACCTATTATTGCCCCCATCATCCTGATGAAGACTGCGATTGCAGGAAGCCGCACACAAAAAATATAAAAGATGCGGCAAGGGAGTTTAATATTGACATAGGAGATTCATGGACAATTGGAGACCATACTCCGGATATTAAAATGGGTTTGGATGCAGGAACCAAGACTATATTCATGCTTACCGGACATGGGAAGCAGCATATTGATGAAATAAAAGGAAGCTTAAAGCCGGATTATATCGCTGAAAATTTCCTTCAGGCAGCTGAGTTTATATTGAAAAATGATAAAAAATAAAATCAAAACATTAAAAGAACTGATTCCAATAGTTGAAAAACTAAAAAAACAGAATAAAAAAATAGTAACAACCAACGGCGTATTTGATATTCTGCACTATGGCCATGTGAAATATTTAGAACAGGCAAAGAAGTTAGGAGATGTTTTGATTGTAGGCATAAACACAGACAAGTCAGTAAAGCAAAACAAAGGGGACAAAAGGCCGATTAACGATGAAAAATCAAGAATGTCTGTTCTTGCAGCCCTGGAAAGCATTGATTACGTTTTCCTGTTTGATGAAAAAGACCCAAGAGATTGGCTGAATAAAATAAAGCCGAATATCCATATAAAGGCAGGAGACTACAAGTTAAGTGAAATTATTGAAAAAGAAGTTGTTGAAAGAAATGGCGGAAAGATAGTAATTGCAAAGGCTGAAAAAGGGTATTCAACGACTGATTTAATAAATAAAATTCTTAATACCTGCCAATAATAAACCTTTAAATACCTCTTGATTTTCTTATTATGCATGGGGGCGAAAGAATTAGCTGCTAAGGCAAAAATTATTGCCAAAGAGCATTATTACATAGCAATACTTCTTTTATTGTCATTATTCTTCTTCCACAGCATACTGAGCACAGAAAAGATACTGACCAATGTGCATTATGTAAATGATGTCACTTTCTACTCCCATAACGTGAAAAAGGCATTGTCAGAAGGCACCCTTCCGTTATGGACCCCTTATTACTACAGCGGAAGGCCGTTATTTGCGCAGCCGGAATATTATTTCATTGATTTTAATTTATTGGTTATTTTGCTTACAGGAAATATATATCTTGCAATGAATTTCAGCGTCATAATCCACTTATTCCTTGCAGGCTTGGGCATGTGCCTTCTTGTAAATTATCTGAGCCAGGACAAGAAAGCAGCTTTCATTTCAGCCCTGGTGTTCATGTTCAACGGGTTCCTGCATGTTTTTATTTTAAGAGGCAATATAATGATAATGGAAGGATATTCCTTAATCCCATTCATGCTGCTGTTTACGATAAAAGCCCTGAGGCAAAAGAATTTTGTTCTTAATTCAATTATAGCGGGATTGTTTGTTGCTTTGACTATTTTTGTCGGCGGCGTGATTTTTCTCCCCTATATTGCCTTGATGATAGCAGCGTACTCAATTATTTATCTTATAGACAAAAATTTCACATCCAAATTAATCAAGCTTGCAATTGTAGGGATAATAATTCTCGCTGTTGGTGTAGGCGTATCAGCCATAAAATTGCTTCCGGGCATTGAATTCATAAAGCTGTCAAATAGGGGTTTGGGAGTCCCGTACCAGGAATATCTTGGCGAGCCTGTAAAAATAAATGATTTCGCATATTCTTTTATTACTAATTTATACGGAAGCGGCAGCATATCGGCTGCTGTAGGCATTTTCGGCTTCCTTCTGATGCTTTGGGGATTATACAGATACAGGAGCAGACCAGTATTATTTTCTGGCATCCTGATTTTAATGTCCTTATTATTGTCAACAGAATCCTTTTTGTCAAAATTTCTTTTTAATGTTCCTGTTTTCAACCAGACAAGGCACATTGAAAGGGCCGTTGTCCTGTTCGCATTTGGCGCTTCCATTTTGGCCGGCTTTGGTTTTCTGAGCTTGCAGTCATTCATGGAAAGGTTCCGGAAAATCAGCAAAAAAACTGTTTTTATTGCTGTGATTATCCTGCTGTTATTTGAATTGGTTTTGGTGCAGAAAGTCCCGCAATCAGCAAAAGCGATAGGGCCCGAGGATATTGGAATTTTAAAGCATATGGGAAAAGACAGCTCATTATTCAGGACAATAAATCTTGGATTGTCGACATTGATTGGAGCAACGGGATATAACTATTATGCGCAATACGGAATAAGCGAAATCAAGGGAGGCTCAGGGATATGGTTTAATGATTATCTGGCTTACCTATCGGTGGCGCAAAATGCTCCTGCCAAATTCTGGGGGGTTCTTAACAATAAATATGCAGTCATAGACAAAAAAACCGAGATTGAAAATTTAAAGCTTATAGGCCGATTTGAGCCTTGCAAGGAGTGTACTGTTTGGGAAGCGTTTGGTCCTTATTTGTACGAAAATGAATTGTTTCTTCCCAGATATTATGCAGTCCCAAATGGCATTCTGGTTGTAGGCAACAATGAGCTTGTGCAGCAATTGACCTACGGCTTGATGCTGCAAAACTGGAATCCAAACAGCACAGTTCTGATCCAGGGCACGAAGATAAATGATTATGGCATTGATTTTCTCAAAAAATTTAAAATGATTTTGCTGGTAAGGGATTCTGTGGATGATAACAGCATACCGAAGCTTAGGGAATATGTATCACAGGGAGGGATTATTATTCCTGACATACTCAGTGGCCAGCTGAGCGTTTCGGCAAATGATATGGAATCGTTTTTTAACCAGACAACCGGCAATTACACGGGAATAAACGCGGCATATTATTCGAACAACAAGGTTATTCTCGATCTTAAAGGCGAAAAAGGATGGCTGGTTGCCTCTGAAAGGTTTGCTCATTTCCCGGGGTGGAAAGCAAATCTAAACAATAATAAAGTTGAAATGCTCAAGGCAGATAATATAATAACCGCAGTTTATCTTGATGGTCAAAGCGGAGAATTGGTTTTTGAGTACGGGCCAAAACCTTATAGAACTGGTAAGATTATATCTTCAATATCAGCTTTAATCTTAATCACTTATTTTGGTTATTTGGCTTATTCCAGATTTTTAAAAGGTGGTAAAAATCAAGCTTGATTTGGAAAAAATATTTTTGCTGGCTTTTTTTGGGCTGTTCCTTTATCTAGGCAGCGGATTTTTGTTTGACCATAAGCTAAGCCACGATTTTCCTTATGCGTATATGGCTTCTGACGCTTTCCAGCACCAGACAAGGGCGGAAAGCATAAAGGATGCGGGAAATTACAGGAATGAGGCAAGCTATATAGTATTCGGCGTAAAAGATGCAATTGGCTATTATCCTCCTGTTCTTTATGATTTAAGCGTTATGCTTTCGCATTTAAGCGGCTTGGAAGTTTATGATGCTATTTATTTTCTTGTGTTTTTTATTGCGGGATTTGGGGCATTGGCAATGTACTTTGTCATAAGGCAATTTAACAAAAATATTGCCATAATATCGCTGCCGATATCGTTGCTCGTATTTGCAAATGGGCTTTATACTGGATTTACATGGGGGCATTGGCCTGCCATTGCAGCACAGGCATTTCTTGTATGCGTGTTCTGGTACACATCAAGGATTGGCTTGGAAAAATCTTACATGTTTCTTGCAATATTCATGGCTGCGGCATTCATGACGCATACTTCAGAAGCGCTTTTTGCAGGAATTTATCTTGTTATATTTTATATTGCATCAGTCATTCTTGCAAGAAAGATAGACCTGAAGCTTGCAAAAAATCTGATCATAAGCGGTAGTTTATGCCTCGCGATAATATCTTATTATTTTGTTATTTTTATATATGTCTGGCTTCCAAGGCAGGCCTATGAATTCGGCGTCGGAAGGGCATGGGACAATCCAACGATATATTTGAGCGACTTCAAATTTTTCTTTTTATTGATTCTTGTGGGAATATTATTATCTATTATTTTCATAAAAAAGAGCCTTGTGCCTTCAATCGCATCGTTATCAATGATTATTGTAGGCTCTGGAAATTATTTCGGATTCAGGGAAAAGGCATTCCAGCTGAGATTTTTTTGGCCAGTGTTCCTGTCATTTTTCATAGGATTTGCGGTATATTGGATATTAAAATTAATAATAAAGGAGTGGAAATTGGCTTATTCTTTCATCTTATCAGGGTTGCTTGTCGCAGCAATAGTTGTTGATAATGTGCCTTTTGTTCCGCATTACAATGCGCCGAATTCAGGCAGCGGCATAATGAACCCCTACCACTGGGAAGTCTTTAAGTGGGCAAGGCAGAGCACAAACAGGGAAAGCACAGTATATTTTTTCTACGGAGACATATACGGCCAGGACGCCCTTTTAAGGAACACAAAAAGAACCCATTACCAGGTTATCCCGGAAGACTTTATAGACGCCATCAACAAAAAGGAAATCCGGAGGTTCTATGACACCGAAAGCCCAGGGGACCATGGCGGGGGAGTTCCCTACAAAAAATCATTTTTATCATTTGGCTCAAGGCTTAATGAAGCGCCTCAGGGCTTCCTTTACGGAAAAAGGGATATCTGTGCTTATGATTATTATGTGTTTGACAAAGTCTCAAGGCAGCCTGTATTGGCGCAGTATAATCTGCTGATAGCGTCTGAGCTTCAGAAGAATGGCTCTGCCGCAGTGGTCTTTGAGAATCAGGTTGCAATAATAATGAAAAACAGCAACCCGGGAGCTGATTGCATTGAACAAAGAAGCTTTTAATTCAATAAAAGAAGAATCAAAATATATTGGAATATTGTTTATAGCAGCTTGGATTATATTCAAAATAATATATTTTAAGGAAAGTTTTATTGTTTTGCTGAAAATTGTTGCCTCATTATTCTGGCTTTTTGCCGTTCCGGGGTATTTTGCAATGATTTACTGGAAGGAAAAGCTTGAATTTGCAGAAAGATTTGTGATTGGGATTTTGCTTTCAGCCGCAATAATGGGAATTTTCAGCTATTATTTTGGATTGATGGGGCTAAATATGAGATATCACGGCTTTATATTGCCGCCTGTGATTATTATAATTGGACTGATAGCTGCAATGAAGAAAAAAGCTAGCTCTTCCTAGGCTTTTTGTTCCAGAAGATAGAAACTGCAGTAAGTAAGATGAATACAATTGCAATTGACATTCTGAAAGATACTAAAAATCCCAATAAATATGCAAAAGACGGGAATAAGGTGATTCCAAGTATAATTGAAAGAACAAATTTCTCGCCTTCAGCAAGTTTAAATGAGTTAAGGAAAACATAAAACGGCAAAGATGCCATAATTATCCCAATGAAAACCTTCAGTCCCGTTAGCCCAAAATAGAATGTTAAAAAAATGCCGATTATTACAGCGATTATTGCCAAAAATACCAATAATTCCTTTGAATCGTTGTTAAGTTTCAAGCTTATACACCTTCATATTGTTTTGATTATAGAGCAGAGTATAGTTTGTCAAGGTATTTTTCTCCATGTCCTGCATTTTGTCAAATATTTCCTTGTCTCCAACGGCTCCGGCCATTGTATAGTCGAGCATTATGTAGTCATTTTTCAGCCTCCTTTCAGCTTCTTTCTTGTCTTCCACGAGCAGGTAAAACCTGCTGACATGCTGTGATACTGCAGCGCTCCACCTTATCTTCTTGGCTGTCGCAGGCAAAAGATTTTGCTGATGAGGTATTCCTATGACTGACACATTATAATCTGGAGGAACATTCTTAAGAATCCATTCTGCTGCCAGATATTGCTCCTTGCTTAATGTAGATAAAAAATCATTATAGGTATTTTTGTTTAGAATTTTGGAAGCATACGCCATGTTCACAGAGAAGACCAAAAGCACAAACAATGCCGCAATCCCATATTTCAGGTATTTGTTGGAGTTTGACGGCAGCTTTATGGCAGAAGCAATGTAAATGGCTCCAAGAGCCGTTAATGGCGCGAATACATGGGTAGAAGCTGACAATGACCTGTGCAAAAAGGTTGCCTTTCCAATTAAATCACGGTGCAATACTAGATATAATCCGACAAGCCATGCCAGCATGAAGATGTCCCTTTCCTCCCTTCTCCACAACAGGAATGCCATTCCTATAAGCAGGAAAGGCAGAGTCCACAAGCCATGCATTTCATTGAATGAGAAGTAGCTTGCTGGAACGCTGCCTTCATAGTCTTTCGGATTTAAAGACCATTGCAATAGTCTTGAAAAATCAAATGATGATTGCGCACTGCTTCCTGTTGAATCCCTTGAGAACTGCGCAAATACGTTGAATGTTTGATTGGGAAAAAGCATGAATAGGGCAATGAAGATAATAGCTGCAATTGAGATGTGTTTTATGTTAAATATCATCTTTTTTTGTTTGATTGATAATAAAATATAAAGAACCGCCAACCCTATCAAAGAATGAAAAAATACAAGCGGGTGTATCAGGATATTGATTCCAAGGAGCAATGCAGTAATGTAAAGGTAAATCGGATTTTTCTCCTCTTTGGAGTAGCTGATGACATACTTGTAGAAAAAATAAAGTATTAATGGAACAAAAGCATATGCAAACCTTTCCGGCCACTGCCCCCACAGAAAAGGCATGAAATCCCTTGGCGAGAAAATAAGCAGCAAGGCTGATAATATGGCAGGCAGGAAGCCAAACAATGAGTTTATCACAAAATAAACTGTGATTATAATAAAAGTGGCGAGTATGGTGTTCATTAAAAATACTGGAATTACCCTTTCTCCTCCGGCTGCTTCGGCAACAGCCAGAGAGCTGTGAAAAGTCGGAGGATACCACAAAGTGTGCGGCTTGTATTTGTTGTCGTTTCCATACCTCAATTCAATGTAAGCTGGCAGTTTATTGAATGACTTGTCATTGTAAGCCATGTAATCCGCCACTTCAAAATGCGACATTGCATCATATTCCCCGTAAGGCAGCTTTCTCTCCTGCAATGGCTGCGTCCAGAAATAAATGGCAAACAGATAGGCTGATATGAAGATGAGAGTTTGAAGATGATTCTTGTTTAATTTCATATAACAGAAGTCAGGGACATGGATTTATAAAGATTTGGCTGAAAAATCTTTTGCTAATTAATTCTTCGCAAGCTGCCATTTTCCATCACAAAAATTGCTGTAAGCGGCCTTATATCAGTTTTTCCTTCATCAGTATACAAGGTTGAAGTTATGGTTATATTATTCATGAATTCCACTTCTTTCTTGCTTATGTGCTTGCTGATACTTTTACCTGGCTCAAACTACGGATATTTTTAGTTTTAAGTCGTATAGGCTGTAGACATCCTTGTTTGTGAAAGATACATTAATTTCCTTGAGGATGTACTTACTGCTGCCGGGTTTTTTTTGCGCGCTTGGCTGCATTTCATTCGTCAAATTGAAGTGGTAGGCATAGTATGTCTTCCAATACCATATTCTAAACTCCGATTCAAAATATGGCTGGAAATTATCGTTATCAAAAAATTCTTTTTTAACGTGGCATGCTTTCAGTATTTTGTTTGACTTGTTTAATAGATCTTCTCTCACTCTATCGTCTTCTAATTCCCAGTTAACAATAGTCTCTGTGATTTTACCGGGCGACCGTACTGAAAATCTTTCCCATTTGGGCCTTATAAATACAGTTATGTTGGGGGAGCAGTATATTTTATAGATTAATAAGTAAGGCATCAGGTTGCCATCAAAGTTTCCGTGTTCATCCTGCTCCAAAAACCAGAACTTGTATTCCAGTACTTTGCCGTTTTCAACTTCTATGATTTTTTCCTTTCTTGTGTAATTCACAAGAGTCCTGTCCAATATATAGTCTCTGTATCTGTCCTCTGAGGAAAAATTTGATTTTTCCAGGGGAGGGATGTATGAATTAAACTCGCTCATGTTGAGATAGAACTTGAATCCATCCCAGTTTCGGCCGCAATATTGGCTGCAGAATTTCTCAAAAGTATCCATATGATCGCTGCCTGAGGTATGTAAAACATAATAATTCAAGTCGCTTGATTTTATGTAGCTTGGCTCCGTTTCATCTCTCGTGAAATTATAATATGACGCATTCAGGATTTCCTTTAAATCAGCTATTAATGCTCCTACATCATAATATTCATTGAATTGTGTCTTAGCCTCTCTTTCAATTTTTCTCGGAGTTTCTTTTTTTGGCTCTTCTTTTATTGGCATTTTCTTTGCTGTCTCATTGGTAACGGGCGCAGATTCTTCAACAACATTTCCGGTGATTAAATCAGGCTGAACTTTAGTATAATTACTACAGCCATAAAGCAGAAAGATAGCTATAAAAATAAAAAATACTTGTTTGCAGTTTTTCATGTTCATTTTCTTTTTCTAAATTTTTTGTAAAATACAATTGATGCTATAGAGATTATTACCAAAGCTGTCAAGCTTATTGCACCTGGATTTGATGTAAAGCCAGCCACTACTCCTCCAGTTATTGAATTAAAAGTACCATCATTCTTGGATTCTGTGTTTGAAGTGTTTTGCGCTGGTTTTTTGTTCTCAGTTGTTGAAGATTTTGATATTGAATTTGTTGATGCTTCTTGTTTTGTTTCGCATTTTTTGCTTGTTTCTGGTATATTTGACTGCTCTTGGCAAGGCTCTTTTTGTACATGCTGCGCAACTTTGGCAAAATTGCATTCTCTGACCTGCCAATTATCCTTGCATTCCGACCATGCCTCGCATTGCCATTCCATGCTGCAGACGTAGCCGAGTCCGCCGCCTCCTCCGCCTCCCCCACCACCTCCACTTCCTCCGCCACCGCCAGAGCTACCTCCATCACTCCCGCCTGAACTGCCGCCTGAGCCTCCGCCTCCAGAAGAACCACTATCTGCAGGCGCCTCTTCCGTAGTATAAACACTAAATTGGGTTACATTAAAAATAAGAGTTCCATTTGAGTAATCGACTATTTTGCAAATTGTGTCTGGGCAGGAAACGTTGTTTCTAATTACTTTTGGGGCATTGTTATATGTTAAATTATAAATATAAAGAGTAGCACTTTTATTTAAGGCTGGAACAACACTAGTATCAATTTCAACCTTATTATAAGAAATTTTAATATGTTTATTTATATCGTCTATTCCACTAAGATTGATGATTTCAGAGAATTTTATCTTACCGGAAGTTACTTGTTCAAAAGTTAAATTCTGTATATTTGATAAATTCACTGACCCTAAATCTGTTGTTTCACCTGAAAAATTACTCATTACAATTATAGTAAATCTCCTTGTATCGGTTAAACGTTTATGGCCATAAACATCTATACAGGCAATGCTCCAATTGTAAGATTGCGTGCTACTAACATTTGTCGAAATATTTACATTAAATCGCTCGTAATTATTTTTTTGTACATCGGTATCTGTATTATTAATTTCATCATTGAATATTAACGAACAATTTGCAATTGAAGACAAATCGTCTGCATTATACCTAAATATTAATACCATAGTACTATTTGAGATATTTTTAGGATTTGTATTGTTTACAGTAAAAGCACTATTGTCATAGGGATATAAATAATTAAAAATTGGAGGAGTTCTATCAAGAGTTACTTTTTTGGATGATATTCTGGTATTATAAGCAGCATCTTTTATTCTAGTGCTAACATTATAAATGTTGTCATTGTAGTTCGAGGCATTCCAAGAATAAGAGCAGTTTCCACTTAAATAATCATTGCTGTAGGAATTTGTTATATTATTGATAGTCCACTCTGTATCACAATTTCCATCAGAGGCTATACAGATTTCACAGGAGTTATTTCCTGGATATTTTACATTGATGTTTGATATATTGATTATACCTGCTGATCCTGAGTATAAAGTTAAGGGTACTAAACACTTTCCTTCTGAGTCTTCATTACAATTAGTTAAATAAGAGTTTATATTTGAAGATAAATCTGCAGTTGTAATTGACGAAGTTAATTCCACTGTATAATTCCAATCCAAAATAGAGTTATTTCCAACGTCTATGCTAGTATTTTGAGGAAATAAAGAATAATACAACCTAAACCAAACAAAGCCTACTCCTGCTGATAAAATGAAATTTTCGCCATCACAAACTGCAGGGGGACTGCCAACCCATTGTAAATTATCATTATCGTCAAACCCTTCAAAATAATAGGAGATGTTTATTTTGTTATTAGATACAAAATCATTTGACAAATCTATATAGAATTTTCTAGTCTTACATTCAGCTTGTGTCCATCCTGGAACTTGTTCAACTGCATATGGAAAAGTATCAGTAATTAGGTTATATAAAATTTCCCAAGTTGAGGATGTGTGATTATAAATTTTGATTGTTTGCGTCGTATAATCCCAATGTCTTGAATAGTAATTTTTACCAGCTATAGCAGTTGAAAGCGTGATCTTAGATCTGTTATTTGTATTTACAGAAAAAGTTGAATTAAGAGTGCCATCCATCCATGAATTCCAACCCATAGTTATATAACTATTATTAATCCACCCTCTGAAGCTATCAAGATTAAAATAATCAAAATCTTCATAAAGATATAATTCTGTATAATTAACTATATCATGGGAAAAATTATAGTACCTACTAAGATCTATGTTTTGTTCACCATCAATAACAAAATTAGCTATTGTTAAATTAATATTCTTATTTAGATTTAAGTAAATCGTTTGATTTCCAGCATAATTAAATTCAAGATTTTTTCCTTTTGTTTCATCGGAAAACTCATTTAAAGTAATAGTCCCATTAAAACCGCTTTCTGAATCAGAAAAATTAGCAAATAATAGAAAAGTAATATTACTACTTATATTTAAAGAAGCATTCAATTCTATTATTGGTGGAGTTGTATCTGGAGCGATAGTCATAGCAGTAGTAAAATTAAAAGTGTTATTTACTGCCTTATTTCCAACAAGATCCCATACTGTTAAATTAACAAAATATATTGTTGAATTTGCCAAACTTGATAAATGTGCTTTGTGAGAAGTGGCAAAAGTATTATTATTAAGGGAATCTACTAATCCAGCAGGAGTATACCATAAAATTGAATAATTACAGTTCTCATTGCAATTAAATTCTATATAGCTATTTTCATTAGTAGTTGATGTATTTCTTAAATTAGAGATTATAGGAGGAACTTCATCAACAGAAAACTTTCTTGTAGCAGAAATATTTTTGTTATTGAAAGAATCCCAGCATGTGACATTCCAGTAATGTGTTGAATCTGATAAGCCTGTGATTAGAGTAGTAAAGGTTTTGTATGTATTAGAAGTGATTGAGGTATCATTCTGTGTAGTGTTAACAACACCATCTACCGTAATATTACAGTAAACAATTGAATCATAGTTGTCTGTAACATTAAATTGCAAAGTTACATTAGTGTTGCTTGAATTATATCCTACTACTGGAGATACCAATACAATATTCGGCGGCACGCTATCTGTTACATTAACCTGCAACAATTCAGTCGAATTCTCATTTCCAGCATAATCGGTTGCATTAATTGTGAAATTTAATGTGCTGCCAATTTGTGATGTTAATGATGTGTAGCTAAAATTATAAGTAGCTTCTGAACCCACTGGTAATCCTGTATTATTTATTTGATTAACAACACCATTTACTATCAATTCTACAGTTTTTATGCCTGTTGTTGCATCTGACCAATTTGCCCATATATGAGCAGGTTGTCCTGCACTTATTGATGTTGCAATAGTACCATTAAGGCTTGTTGTTGGTGCCACGGTATCCACCCTAAATGATCTAGTAATAGATGTGTTTGTATTGTTTGAACTGTTCCAACATGCCACATTCCAATTATATAACCCATCGTTGAAGTTATTTGTGGTATTAATCTGTGGTGTTCCGTTTGTTGCTATGATATTGGATATGTTAACTATACTATCAATTGTTAGGTTGCATGTCAATAATATATTTGAAGAATTTACAACTGTAAAATTAAAATCAATATTTGTAGCAGATACATTGTAATTATCTAGTGGACTATTAAGAATTATATTTGTAGTTAGTGCGTAAGTAAGACTACAAAGAAGTATAATACACAAAAATATTAAAATAGGTTTTGAAGTCATCATCCCACAATTCATTTCAATATAGAAATCTCTTTAAAAACTTTGTGGTATTTTTCGTCGTCAAAATGGCTAAATTAATTTCTTCACAACAGAATAAGCCCTCTCCACATCTATCGTTTTCAAGCACAGATTATTGTTGCACGGGCTTAGCCTCTGATTGTAGGCAGAAACGCATGGGCTGCAGGCAAAATGAGAGTACATGACGGTCACATTGTCGCTTAGTGGTTTGTACAGCTCAGGAGTCTCAGGTCCAAAAAACACTATTATATGGATGTTAGTCAAGGAAGCAAAATGCGCAGGCCCTGAATCGTTTGTTATTAAGACATCAGCTATATTAAATAAGTCAATAAGCTCTTTAAGGCTTGTTTTTCCTGTTGTATCTAGAACTCTCTTGCTTTTCACGTAATCAGCAATGAATTCTGCATCGGGCTTTTCATTGGCAACCCCTATTATCGCAACATAAACATTCTCGTCCTGAACTAGTTTCTTGACTAATTTCGCATAATTCTCCAATGGCCACTTCCTTATGCTTATCAGCTTGCTGGCATTAGGATTAACCAAAATCAATTTTTTCTTCTCATTGATTTCAGGGTTTATTTCCTTCAGTTTATTCCAGATATTGTCCCTGGCTTTCTTGTCAAGAGCTATCTTTGGAACTTCCAGTTTATCCTCAAGAACTGAATATTTGGCCATTGGAATCTCATTTACAGGAGACTGCAGAGCCCTAACCAATGCAATGAAGGAATGGGCTGTGTGAATATGCGGGTTGTAGATGACCTTGTGCGTCAGGAAATTTCCTATATACAGCCCTTCCATTGAATACCCGTAAAACCCGACTCTTTTCCTTGCGCCGCTCAGATATCCCAGAATAGTGCTGTATCTTGCGAACATCTCCAGGTTGATTACAGTGTCTATTTTCTTCTTCCTGCAGGCATGCATGAATTTTAAAGTATCCTTTATTAAAGTAAATATATTTTTGACTTCGATTGTAAAGACATTCTCTTTTGGGACTATATTCAGTATTTCCATGCTTGCATCAATGTGCTTGAAAAGGAGAAAATGAACATTTGCATTGGGATACATTGCCTTCAGTTTTTTGATTGCGGGATAGGCTATCACAGTGCTTCCCATCTCTGCCAGCTCTATAAGGAGGATGTTCCTTGGATTTTCATTGTATTTTGGGTTTTTTAGTCCTATAATCCTTTGCAGCCTGTACCAGGCTGAAAGAATAAAACATATAGGTATGCCTGCCCAATAGTCCACTTTCCTCATGGTATCCGGCTGAATCATTGCTATTGAAAATCGGAAAGGCATTTTTAAAGGTTGCGATAAAAATAGTGGGTATGTTGTTGATTGCTTATTTCGAATTTACAACCTCAACAATATTCTTGCTTCTTTCAACTACTATCCTGCAATTATGGAATAGTTCCATTCCTGCCAAAGAAAAATCTGCATCAGTTGATAATATCGAAACTTCAAGTTTTTCATCTAAAAAGTCTATCTTTCCCTTATACACCTCAGTTACTTTGTTATCGCCGCTTGCAGTCAAGTAGTCAGAAATCCCGATTTGGTCCAAAGCAAGTTCTCTGATTGTTGATTCAGGCAGCATGATATTCCCATTAAAGCCCGTGTCCAATAACATTGCAATTTTTCTGCCTTCGACATTCAATTCAATGACCGGATTTCCGAATTGAAAGTATCCTTTCATTACAGGGCACCGACAAAATGCGTAGAATCAAAGCCAATCTTTTTAAAAACAAATTTCTTGTTAGGATATTTCTTAACTGCTTCATTGTATGCATCAAGCTCAGAATCACCGATAAAATAATTCCCGCTGTCTGCATCTATGGCTACTATCTTTCCCTTGTATTTGGGTGACAAGTCCTTGCTTATCTTCACGAACAGCTTATTTGCCTCTTCAATTTTGAGTTCCATTGGTGTATGTACGCTTACAGCCTATTTAAATCTTGCTGATTTTTTGAGTTTTACAAATTCTGGCTTGGCAAGCTTTTTAAACTATCTTTTAATTTTATATACAGAATGGCACAAAAGAAAATAGCAATACTTACGCCAACATTTTCGCACTATAGCGGCATAGACAGGGTAGCAGAGCGGCAGGCATTGGATTATGCCAAAGAGGGAAATAAAGTAACAGTTTTTGCCTTGGAAGCCACAATTAAGCCAAAAGGGTTTAATCTTGAAGTATTGGGAATGCCAAAATCATTGTTTTTGCAGCGGCTATACCGGCTGTTCTTTTTTATTGATTGCGCAAAGGTAAACCGGACTGCAAGAAAACTAAAAGATTATGACGTGGTAATCTCACACCAGTATCCAATGAATTTAATTGCTTCAAAAGCCAAGAAAAAATACGGCATAAGATATGTTTACCATAACCACGGCATTGGATACAGCGAGTTGTTCAGCAGCCCTTTCGAAAGAGCCTATATGAAATTATTTGGATATTTCAGCAGGCTGTCGCTAAGCAATGTAGATTCTGCAGTTTCTGTAAGCAAATTCCTGAAAGATGAATTGAAAAAGGAAACTGGAACTGAAAGCAAAGTTGTTTACAACAAAATCGGCAGCAGGTACGGGAGAGGCATAAACGGGAAGCCAATAAGAAAAAAGCTGGGGATAAAAGACAATGAAAAGCTGCTGTTCTTTATAGGGAGGCTGTCTCCGCATAAAAACATCCACACCCTGTTGAAAATATTTGACATCGTTAATGAGGAAATGCCGAATGCAAAGCTGCTGATTGCCGGCAAGCCGACTTTTAAAAAATATTACGATGAATTGAAAGAAATAGCAAGCAAAAATGTAATTTTCAGGGAATCTGTGAGTGACAAGGAACTGCCAAATTATTATGCTGCCTGTGATTTGTACGTAACCGCATCTTTATGGGAAGGATTTAACCTGCCGATTGCAGAAGCCCAGGCATGCGGCAAAAAGGTTGTTGCATTCGATATCGGCTCGCATCCTGAAGTTGTCAAAAATGGAGTCCTAATAAAAAAAAATGATATTGATGGGTTTGCAGAAGCCATAATAAGGTTGGTGAAATAAAATGGGATTGATTAAGAATTTCAGTAGTTCAGACCAATACACAAAATACTCTGTAATAATAATTATTCTATTCTCAATAATTGTGCTGTCATTAACCTCAGTCTACCATGTTTCAGGGGACGGCTGCTGGCATATGTCGGTAAGCAGGTTTATCTCAGAGCAGAAGAAAATACCTTTGTTTGAGCCTTTGGGAAGGGATGAGCCGTTCTGGTCTCCCCCATTATATCATTTTGTGGCGGCGTTTGTTTATTATGCTTTTAGCGTATTCGGCCATAATGCGGCGAATTTTGCAGTCAAGCTTATATCGCCAATATTTGGAATCCTGTCTTTAATAGTCTCATTTTTATTGGTCAAGAAATTGTATAGCCCAAAAATAGCGTTTTATTCCGCAATATTCCTTGCCTTCATTCCGATATTTATCGATTACAGCGTTTTGAGCTATGTTGAAAGCATGCTTGTATTTTTTGTCGTCTTGAGCGTTTATTTTTTGGTTAATGGCAAGATAGTTTTGTCCGGTATTGCAGCGGGCTTGTCGGTATTGGCAAAATACAATGGATTGTTTATCCTGCCTGTTTTGGTTTATATTTTATACAGGAAATTCGGCAAAGACGGGAAATTATTTTATAAAAATTCATTGATTGTCATATCATTATCTTTGATCATAGCATCGCCATGGCTTATAAGAAACTGGATTTTGCTCGGCAATCCGGTCTGGCCTTTCCTTAATTTCATATTCAACGGCTATGAGCTAAAATCCTTTTCATCATTAGACTTAAGCCGCTTTGTGGACAAAAGCCTGATTTTATCGGCTTATTTCGGCATTTTCGGCGTTCCGGATGGAAATTATGCCATATTGTCTGCTATCGGCATAGAACATCTTAAAATCCTGCTCCCTATATGGATTTTTGGCACGTTTATATTCCTGATTCCGTTATTCATCGGATTTTTCAGGAAAAGCGTAAAAGAAAAAAGATTGTTTTCATTGTGGATTCTGGCATATTTTGCTTTATTCCTGATGTATGTTGCTAATGCCAGCCCAAGCGTTTCAAGAATAATGCTGCCCATGTTCACTGCCCTGGCAGTATTCTGGGCGTATGGGCTTGACGGATTGTTAAGCAATATCAGATTGAAGGGGATTTTTATCATTTTAATTATATTGGTGTCTGCCGGCTTTGTATTCACTTCTGCTGCAAAAACTTACATGGCGGCAAATTACTGGGATTTCTACAAGGGGGATTTTGAATGGGCAAGAGAAAACACAGGCTCGAATGAGGTTTTTATTGCCAATGGGCAGTGCATTCCGTACAATCTTGAGCGGACTTCCTTGTATTTCAATGAGGAAAACCTTAAAAAATCTGATTATGTGTGGATAAACCAGAACTTCTGGCTTGACAGAAGGTCAATTCTGGACGATAATTCTCTAAAAGCCATCCAGTCAAAAAAATATAAACTGGTTTATTCCGATAAAGAAACTGGCACGGAAATCTACAGCGCTAAACAATAAACTTTTCCCTGAACAGGTATTTTTCGCTGAATATCTTCAATACATAATTGTCGTCAGCCTTCCTGAATTTCTGGGTTTCTTTTCTTTTCTTTAAAATTTTATTAAGATTGAATAAAACCCAAAATAATGCTTTTAATCTTGCAAGCGCCAGATCCGGCCTAAGAGACAGGATATCCCTTATGATTGCAATAAATCTCATTAATTTGACGTACGGAAGGAGCAAAATGATGTTCTTCAGCTCAAGATTCTTGAAAAAAGTAATCAAGAGATTCCTTTCCATTAAATAAGCGGAAAAAGACCCGCTTTGCTTTTGCATTGTGACGGAGTGCATATGGTACATTATTGATTTCGGCTCAAATAAGGTTTTTTTGCCGCAGAGCCTTATCCTCAGTCCCAAATCAACATCTTCCCCATAGATGAAATAATCCGGATCAAAAAGGTATCCGAACATATCCACAAAATCTTTCCTTATCAGCCCAACCCCCATATAAGGTATTTCTTTTTCTCTGTCTTTATCATTGCCAATTGCATGCCCGTTATAGAATGCCCTTGAAAGCCATGTGCCCCCCGACTTGAGCTTTTTGTCATAGAAATTCACAAGCCCCGGGGCAGCCATCGCAGTATCCCTGTCCGAATTCAATGCCTTGGCAAGCTCGTTTAAGGAATTTTTATCCAGCTCCATGTCATTGTTCAGGAACAGCAGGTATTCCCCGCTGCAGAACTT
Organism: Candidatus Woesearchaeota archaeon; assembly: GCA_016185845.1. Taxonomy (GTDB): domain Archaea; phylum Nanobdellota; class Nanobdellia; order Woesearchaeales; family GW2011-AR4. Next base: position 17,651 of record JACPMV010000039.1, read on the forward strand.
CAATGCAGAGTTTATTCCGGAATACCCAAGATTAATCTTATTTTCAACCAGCTTGGTTTTCTTATAATTTTTCCTGACAAATTCCCGGCTTCCATCCGTTGAGCTGTTGTCAACTACAATTGTCTCATAATTTTTATAGCTTAATTTTGAGATTGACTTCAGCAAAGCGTCCACTAAGATTTTGCCGTTGTAATTCACAATCACAATAGAAACTTTTGGCTCTTTCATTTGCTAAAGCCTATTTTGTATTTCTTCCATCTTTTAGTGGACATGCTCATGTCTATTGTCAAAGGTGGCCCTTGATACTCTGCAAGAGTCATTTTGCCTAAGTTCTTTGAGCCTGCCAGAATTGCAAGCCCATACATGCTCATTCTCTTATTTCCTGCAATGTGGATTATTCCTTTCTCTTTTTTGCCGATAACTTCTGAAATTCCCTTTGCAACATCATCAGCAAACAGATAAGTTCCGAACCTGTCAGTAAACGCCTTGGGATATTTCCACTGCTCTTTCGGCACGAAATTAGTCCTTATTATGCAGGTGTTTTCATATTGTCTTGCTACAATCTCGCCGCAAAGCTTTGTGACAGAATAGTAGTTTTTAGGCGCAGGTACATCATATTCAGTATAGTATTTCTCATTATCTCCGGCAAAAACGCACGCAGTAGACATGTAGATTAAATAGCAGTTATTCTTTAATTTTTTAAGGGCATTTACAATATTTTGTGTGCCTTCAACGTTTGTTTTCCATGCCTTTTCCTTGCCATCCTCGCATTCCCTTATCCCAACCAAGGCAGCAGTATGTATCAAGATGTCTGGCTTGTGTTTTAGTATGAATGTGTCTACTGATTTCTTGTCTGCTATATCCATTTCTTGATGCTCAGGACAAATCGGGCTCTTGAACACTTTTTTCAATGATTTTCCAAGTCCTCCAGATGCCCCTGTAATGAGTATTTTCATAGCTATTGAAAAACAAATAACACTATTTAAAGCTTATTAGAAACTTTTATAAATTAAGTAGGAGTCTTTCAAGCCATGAAAAGTGTTACTATCATAGGCCTTGGCTATGTCGGTTTGCCTCTTGCATGCCTGTGCGCTGAAAAAGGGCATAAAGTCCATGGTTTTGATGTTGATAAGGGCAAGGTTGACTCAGTAAACAGGAATACAAGCCCTATAGAAGACGAGTATCTTGCAAATAAGCTAAAATATCTAAATAATAAAATCCATGCGACGACAGAGCCTAATGAATGCATTCCAAACTCTGATGTTGTGATTGTCTGCGTTCCAACTCCTGTTGACAGGAATAATTCTCCAGACCTTACAGCAGTGATGAATGCCGCTTCAACAGTTTCAAAATTCATAAAACATGGGACCTTGCTTGTAATAGAATCAACGATTTATCCCGGAACTATTGAGGAAGTTGTATTGCCGATACTGCAAAAGCAGAAAATTGATGCCCGCAGGAATGATGTTTTAGTGGCGCATTGCCCTGAGAGGATCGACCCTGGAAACAGGAAATGGACCATTGACATTCTCCCAAGGGTTGTTGGCGGGGTTACAAAAGAATCCAGTAAAGCTGCTGCTGAATTTTATAGGAGCATTTTAAGTGCAGAAGTGCTTGAGCTAAGCAGTGTAAAGGCAGCAGAAGCGACAAAGATAATGGAAAACACTTTTAGGGACGTAAATATAGCTTTTGTTAATGAAATGGCCCAGAGCTTTGATAAAGCCGGGATTGATATCCTCGAAGTTATAAAAGGGGCTTCCACAAAGCCATTTGCTTTCATGCCGCATTATCCCGGAGCCGGGGTTGGCGGGCATTGCATTGCTCAAGACCCGTATTATATGATAGAAAGGGGAAGGCAGCTTGGCTTCAATCATGAATTTTTGATGTTGGCGCGTAAAATAAACAACAATATGCCGCATTACACTGTTGAATTGCTGGAAAATGAATTAAAAAAGATAAAGAAATCAGTAAAAGGCGCTAAAGTCGGTGTTTTGGGGCTGGCTTACAAGGGAAATGTCGACGACATAAGAGAAAGCCCTGCATTTGAAGTAATCAATATTTTGAATACAAAAGGCGCAGATGTTTTTATTTTTGATCCTCATGTTAAAGCAGGGAGCAACGTAAAAGATTTGGATGAATTATTGAACAAAAGCGATTATTTAGTTTTAGTCACAGACCACAGGGAATTCAAGTCAGTGGACTTGGAGAAATTAAAGAAGCACAAGATACTGGTTGTTATAGACGGCAGAAATTGTTTAGATAAGGAAAAGATAAAATCAATGGGGATTGCTTATCATGGGATTGGAAGATTTTAGTTTTTCATGCTAAGAATTTTGCTGATGCCTTCCCTAATCATCGTCTTCGGCTTCCACCCAAGCGCTTTCATCTTTGAAATGTCGGGAATCCGGTATTCAATTTCCCTTTCTTTAAGCCTTGTTTTCTCTCCGAAGTCCAGCTTGGCAATTTCAGACTTGCTTTTTGCCATTTCCTTCGCAATCTGCGCAAGCTCAAGTATTGTAGTCGGCTGGTTATTCCCGATATTGTAGGCTTCGCCTTTATTCCCTTTTTCAAAAACCGTTAAAACGCCTTCTGCAACATCCTCAACATATGTAAAGCATCGTGTCTGGTTTCCATTGCCGAATATGGTTATTGGCTCGTTCTTCAATGCCTTGTTTAGGAATATGGGCACAACCCAGTTATTCTCCTGCCCTGGACCATATACATTAAAGAACCTTACAATCCTTATGTCTGTTCCAAATTCCTGGTTGTAGGCTTTTGCATAAATCTCCGCTGCCAGTTTTGAAACTCCGTATGTTGACACAGGACCTTTGACGCTGCCTTCTTTTATAGGCAATTCCCTTGGCTCCCCGTAAACTTCAGATGATGAGGAATATATCATTTTCTTCACCCCGGCATCAATAGCTGACTTGAAGACATTCACCGATCCTTCCAAATTTATTTTCATTGTGTCCAGAGGCCTTTTGTCGGAATTTTCAACTCCGAGCAAAGCAGCAAAGTGAAATACTGCATCACATCCTTTTATATCGGAAGTTATATTTCCGAGGATTGATTTATTCACAAACTCAAGATTCTTATGTTTTAGCTTAGGCTCTTTCAGGTCAAGCACTTTCACCTTGTAGCCCTTTTCAAGAAGATGCTCGACTAAAGGCGTTGCTATAAATCCGGAGCCTCCTGTAATAAATATTTTCATTTTCCTATGCAATTTCTGCCGTTTTAAATTACTTATTATTTTAGATAGTTATGATAATTATTTTCAATATTGAAATTAATTGAAATCCTTTATAATTATGTCAACTATCCTCTTAGCCGCCTTACCATCCCAAAATCGAGGTATTTTGGCCTTAAAATTGGTTCCTTTAAGCAATTTGTTGCTGGCTTCTGTTATTTTTGCCTTATCGGTGCTTACAAGCACATTTGTCCCATGCTCAACTGTAACGGGCCTTTCCGTATTGTTTCTGAGGGTTATGCATGGGATTCCCAAAACAGTCGTTTCTTCCTGTATGCCCCCCGAGTCAGTAAGCACAAATCTTGAATTTGACATTAAGGAGAGAAAGTCAAGATAGCCAAGCGGCTCTGTAAGGACTATATTTTTTTGATTCTTTATTTTGTCAAATAAATTAAAATTCCTTAAATTCTTCATAGTTCTTGGATGCATTGGAAAGACAATCTTCGTCTTCTGCTGTATCCCGCTCAAGATGCTAATTACGCGCTTCAATGATTCTTTGTCATCAACATTGCTCGGCCTATGCAGGGTCAGAACTGAATAATTATTTTGCTCCAATTTTAATTTTGACAATATTTTTGATTTCTTTGCCTTTTCCCTATGGCTTGATAAGGAGTCTATCATCAGGTTGCCTGCAAAGAATATTTTGCTTTTGCTGATTCCCTCATTCGCAAGATTTCTATTAGCGCTTTCCTCTGTCGTGAAAAGAAAATCAGATACGTGGTCTGTCAATATCCTATTGAGCTCTTCCGGCATTGCCCTGTCAAAGCTTCTCAGGCCAGCCTCCACATGGGCAACTTGGATATTGCATTTTACAGCTGTGAGAGCAGCGGCCAATGTGGAGTTTACATCCCCAACAACAACAACCAAATCGGGCTTTTCCTTGAGAATAATATTTTCCGACTCACGCACAATATTTGCAGTCTGCGTAACGTCAGATGCTGAGCCTACCCTAAGATTTACGTCCGGCTTCGGAATCTCCAGATCATCAAAGAAAAGCTTGGACATTTCCCGGTCATAGTGCTGTCCGGTATGCACCAGCACATGCTTAATCTCAGGATGCTTTTTGACTTCATTTATCAGGGGAGCTATTTTTATAAAATTAGGCCTTGTGCCGACTACGCTGATAATTTTCATGCATTCGCAAGAACCCAAATATATTTAAATAGTTTCCTATTGGTTTGAAATATGAAAAAATTAAGTGTAGCGCTTGTCATACCGACCCATTTTGACATTCATTCATCCCTAAACAACCTGTTGAAAGTTTACAGGTACCTGATAAAAAACAAGGGCGTTAAAGTGACTATTTTTACAGATAAAAGCAACAAAGCTGACTACAAAGATTTTGAAATAGAAAAAATAAACGGGATTGACTACGGGACAGTGCTTGAAAAGATCCTTTTTGTTCTTGGGCTGCCAAGATTTTATTACACAGACTTGATTCCGAAGCTGAAAGGCTATGATGTTATTGAGTCCAGCAATCCGGAATTTTATATGTTTGCTTATCAGGCATATCTTGCAGCGAAAAAGCACAATATCCGGCTTGTCTATAGGACGTCGCAGACTGTAGAAGGATTCTATCTTTTCAGGCTGGCTAAGCATATTATGATTCCATTCGCAAGAAAAGCTTATGATTATGCAAGCTCCCTTCTATTCACCAATCCGCAGGCAGAAGAAAGATGCATAAGGCTTGGGCTGATGAAAGACAGGTCGAAAAGCCTGGTTATAGGGCATGCAACTGACACAAAATGCTTCAGGCCCATGAAAGTCCAAAAATCTAAAAGAAATGTGCTTTTATCCGTAGGCGGCCTGTATAAAATAAAAGGGCACCATATCATAATAAAATCATTGAAAAAA
>JACPMV010000012.1 GCA_016185845.1 Candidatus Woesearchaeota archaeon
GATGAAACTTACCACCATACACTCTCCTTCCTGTATTCGAAAGAGGAATTCAAGGAGCAGGTTGAGATGCATAACAAAAAAATAAGGCAGCTGTTCAGCTACAGGCCAAAAGTTTTCAGAAACACTGAGCTTGTTTACAACAATGAGCTCGCAGCTTTTGTTGAAAAAATGGGTTATAAGGGAATTCTGGCAGAGGGGGCAGACCATATTCTCGGATGGAGAAGCCCGAATTTTGTCTATAAGCCAAAAGGCCCCAATTTAAAGCTGCTTCTGAAAAACTACAGGCTTTCAGATGATATCGCATTCAGGTTTTCAGAGAAAAGCTGGGAAGAATACCCGCTTACAGCGCCAAAATTTGCGAACTGGATTAACAAGATTAACGGCAATGGAAATTTAGTAAACCTGTTCATGGACTACGAGACATTTGGCGAGCACCAGTGGGAAGACAAGGGCATTTTTGAATTCCTTAAGCACCTGCCGCACGAAATACTGAAGCACCCCGACAATGATTTCGTGACTCCGAGCGAGGCAATAAAAAAGTATGATTCAGTTGCAGAGCTTGATTTTCCTCATTTCGTCAGCTGGGCAGATATCGAACGGGATTTAAGCGCATGGCTTGGCAACAAGATGCAGAATGAGGCGATTAATCAAGTTTATGCCCTTGAGCCTCATGTCAAGCTGTCAAGAAACAAAGCACTTATTGACGAATGGAGAAAGCTGCAGACTTCAGACCATTTTTATTACATGTGCACGAAATGGTTCAATGACGGCGATGTGCACAAATATTTCAACCCTTACGACAGCCCTTACGAGGCTTTCATCGCTTACATGAACATTTTAAATGATTTCAGGATGAAGGCTGATAAGTTAAGTGAAGTCAAAGTTACAGATTAGGATAAAAAACCGCAAACTATAAATACATAAAACCAAATAAATGCGCATTCGGTGACAATATGCCAAAAAAAAGAGGAAAATCAGCTAAAAGCAGTTCTAAAGGCAGGAAGCTCCAGTCACTGGAAGTAATAATAAAAAAGAAGATTCTTGGAGAAGCTCCCGTAGAGCATCACTTTGTCGTTGCTGACGGAAGAAAGCTAAAAAATATCCTTGAGCTTGCAGACGCCCTGGAAACCATGTCCGAGGAGATATTCAGGCACCATGCAAACGAATTCAAGAATGATTTCAGCAGCTGGGTTAAGGATGTGTTTTATGACCACAGCCTGGCAGAAGACATCGGAAGGGCCAAGAACAGGTTTGAAACTCAGATAGCCATACTAAGAAGAATGGTAAAGGAGCTGATGTAATTGGTAACCAAAGAAGAGGCTGCAAGATACCTTTGCAATGCTGCTCCTGAACATTGCTTTTGGGTCAATAACGGCCCTATCCTGAAAAATGTTGAAGAGCTGGCTGATGCGCTTGAAAGCATAAGCGAAGATGCCTATAGCTATCACGCCAACAAAGACAAGAACGACTTCAGCAAATGGATAGGCGAGATTATAGGTGACAGCAAGCTTGCGAATGACCTTCTGAGCTCCAAGAACAAGGGCTCCGCGGTCAATAAGATAAGGGCCAGGCTGAATTCTCTGAAGAAAAAAGCGAGCTGATTTTGATTAATCAAATTCCAAAACCTTTATATACAGCTTAATTCTCTCAAGCCGAGCATCTTATATATCCGCAATAAAAGTGCCAAGAGGTGAAAAAATGGACTACGAGCAAAAGGAATGTCCGGGCTGTGGCACGATTATAGATGAAGGGGAAGCTGAATGCCCTTCCTGCGGCGAAAGCTTAATTGACAACGATGACGAAGTGCTTTAAGCGGGGTGAGCAACATGAACCTATTTTTTGATGATGGTGATGATGACAGTTTCGGAGATGACGACGGAGAAGATTAAAAGATAAAAATGGAAGAATACACAAAATACGAGCATGCCAGGATAGTTGGCGCAAGGGCTCTGCAGATTTCTATGGGGGCGCCTTTTATGATGGTGCTTACAGATGATGATCTCAGGAAGCTGAATTTTAACCCGATTGAAATAGCAAAGATTGAGTTCAGCAAGGGGCTTATACCCATATCTGTCAAAAGGCCGATGCCCGGCGCTTTAAGAAAATTAGAGCCTGCAAAGCCGTTTGACCAGACCAAGCTGGAGTAATTATGGGAAGAATAAAAACCAGCCTTGTCAAGGGCATTGCCCACAAGCTTGTAAAAGAGCACGGCAATGAATTCACTTCCGAGTTCGAAAAGAACAAGGAGATTGTAGATAAATATACCACAGTTGCTTTCACAAAAATGAGGAATGTAATCGCGGGATACACGGCGCGGCTTGTAAAGCAAAGGACAATTTCCGAGAAAGAGCCAAGGCGAAGGATGCACGAAGAGGACCTGAGCAAGTTTTATGAGTGAAGATTTTATTTTCTAATTTTTTTAACAATATCAGATGAATATACGATTCTTTCAGCAAAACTATTTAATTTATTTTATATCTACTAATTGGTAGTTAAAGGAGAAAGATTTATAAGTAAATTTTAATTCTGCAAGTCACATGAATCAAATTAATTTGCCAACTTTTGAGGATGTAATAAGATTTGTTGAATCTTCTGAAGAATTCAAGCAAAAATTAGATCAAGTTGCAAAAATAACAACAGAAGACCAAAAAGAAGCTGGATTAGAAATGAGAGTGGACTTGTATGATACTGATAATTGGTCTCTAAGTGAAGTTGTAGCTGGCAGCGAAGGAAGTTTTGATATGATTAGCCCGCCTTTATATGAAGACCATGTTATAGCCTTAGGAATTCATTCACATCCAGGCTATGCGACTAGAAAATTAGTTTGCTTTTCTTCAGGAGATCACATTCATGATTATACAATTTTTTCTGCCAACATAGCTGCTTTAACAAAACACCTCATTGGAGAATATATGTATCTAGATTTATACAGGGCAACAGAATTTGCTAGAAGACATATTAATTGGATGCATACTTCTGCTATTGTAGGGATGGAGGAAGATAACGGCCTAGTTATGCTCCTATATCAACCGCCGCACTTGTTTGAGTTTAGAGGTACACAAAACAAAATAGAACTGACTTCTCAAGATGTTGCTATAGAAGGAATGAAAGCTGCTGGATATATTGTAAGGTTATTGAGATTCGCCAAAAATAAAGCTGGTGTATATGAACCTATTGAAAAAAGATAAATTTTATATTTATAGTCACTTCCTAAACTTCTCCTTCAATTTCTTCTCAACAGCCTCGGGCACAAACCCTTTTACAGGACCGTGGAACATCGCTATTTCCTTCACTATGCTTGAGCTTAAAAATGCATAATCATCCTTTGTCATGATGAAGATTGTGTCACCCTTGAGAACTCAGACTCAAAATCGGATATTGCCCTTAATCCCCTTACAACGACATTGGATTTTTTGCTTTTAACATAATTGAGAAGCAGGCCGTCATAATGCTCAACTTCAATCCTGCCATTGTATTTCTTTAATGCTTCCTTCAGCATCCCGACCCTTTCTTTTTTTGTGAAAGTTGAGGTTTTCTGCGGATTGTCAGCCACAACAATGAACAATTTGTCGAATATTTTCAGTGCTCTTTCTATTATATCAATGTGCCCGTTTGTCACAGGGTCAAATGTTCCGGGATAGACTGCGGTTTTCATATAATCATAAGTAATTGTTCCTGTTTTTTAAAGATATGGTTATTGCCAGGAAAATAAAGGCTAAGGATAAATTTATAAAGAGTTTAGTTTTCTCTGTCCAGTAGTGGAATGATATGGGTGGTCAAATAAACCGATATAGTTCAAGAGTAACACAGCCTCCTTCTCAGTCTGCTTCTCAATCAATGTTGTATGGTATAGGCTTAACTCCAGATGACATGGGTAAAGCCCAGATAGGCATTGTCAGCATGGGATACGAAGGCAATACCTGTAATATGCACTTAAATGATTTGGCAAGAATAGTAAAAGCAGGAGTTTCTGGCGATAGAATGGTGGGTCTTATATTTAATACCATAGGCGTCAGCGATGGCATTTCAATGGGTACAGAAGGCATGAAGTTTTCATTGCAGTCGAGGGATTTAATTGCTGATTCTATCGAGACAGTAGTAAGCGCGCAGTGGTATGATGGAATTATAGGAATTCCGGGGTGCGATAAAAACATGCCTGGCTCAATCATTGCCATGGGAAGGCTCAATAGGCCGGCGCTTATGATTTATGGGGGCACTATAAGTCCAGGCAGGCATCGAAATCAGGATATAGATATAGTTACTTCATTTCAAGCTTACGGTGAATTTATGGCACAAACTATAGACCGTGCAGAATTAACTGAGATTTGCCAAAAAGCCTGTCCGGGCCAAGGCGCATGCGGTGGAATGTATACTGCCAACACCATGGCTTCGGCCATAGAAGCATTGGGAATGAGTTTGCCTTCCAGTTCTTCAAGCCCGGCAACAAGTAAACAAAAAACAATAGAATGTGAAGAAGCAGGTAAAACTATGCTTTATCTTCTCGAGCATGATATAAAACCAAGAGATATAATGACTAGGGATGCATTTGAGAATGCAATTGCAACTGTAATGGCGCTTGGCGGATCAACAAATGCTGTTTTGCATTTGATTGCAATGGCAAAGACAGTTGGCGTGCCATTAAGATTGGAAGACTTCCAGAGAATAAGTGATAGGACTCCTTATATTGGAGATTTAAAACCGAGCGGAAAGTATGTAATGGAAGATTTACATAAAGTTGGTGGCGTGCCGGCATTGTTAAAGACTCTTTTAAAAGAAGGGTTATTACACGGAAGCTGCTTGACTGTAACCGGAAGAACTCTTGAAGAAAACCTTGAAGATGTCAGCGGATTTAATGAAGGCCAGAAAGTTATATATCCGATTTCTTCTCCGATAAAACCATCCGGGCATATCCAGATATTGTATGGAAACCTGGCACAAGAAGGAGCTGTTGCAAAAATAACTGGAAAAGAGGGTGAGAGATTTAAGGGCCCTGCTAGAATTTATGATTCTGAAGAATTAGCCTTAAAAGGGCTTGAAGATAAAGAAATAAAAAAAGGAGATGTAGTTGTTATTAGATATGAAGGGCCAAGAGGCGGGCCAGGGATGAGGGAAATGCTGACTGTTACCTCTGCGATTAATGGCGCAGGATTAGGAAATGATTTGGCTTTGATAACTGATGGCAGATTTTCTGGCGGCACGCATGGATTTGTCGTTGGCCACATAACGCCGGAAGCACAGAATGGAGGTTTAATTGCGCTAGTGGAAAATGGCGACCAGATTGAGATTGACGCAGTAAACCACACAATTAATTTACATGTTGATGATTATGTTTTAGCTGCAAGAAGAAGCTCTTGGCAAGCGCCTCCATTAAAAGCGACTAGCGGAACTCTGTGGAAGTATGCCAAATTAGTTTCATCAGCATCTGAAGGATGTGTTACAGACGGAATATAAAACTATCTTTCATTCATTTTTTAAATAATTAATTATTTCTTTTACCTGCTTTTCCAGATTTTTTAAATCTCTGTTATTTTCAACCACAAAATCAGCGTATTTCAGCTTCTCTTCAAGAGGCATCTGCGCCTTTAAAATCCTTTCTATTATTTTTTTTGGAAATTTTTTATTTAATCGCTTAATGATGTTTTTTTTATCAGATTTAATGACAATAATCTTATCAACATAATCTTTCAGATTAGTTTCAATCAGAAGAGGAGCATCAATTATTATTTTTGCATTAAGTCCGCATTTCGTTTGAATATTTTTTATTTTATTTTTGATTTCATTAATGATTAATGGGTGCATTATGGAATTCAGTTTTTTCAGTTTGTTTTTATCGTTAAAAATAATTCCTCCCAGTTTCTTCCTGTCAATATTTCCGTTTTTGCCAAGAATTTTATTTCCAAAATTTTTAATCAATTTGTTTTTCAATTCTTTATTTTCTTTCATTAAACTATGCCCTACTTCATCAGCATCAATCCTAATGTAGTGGTATTTAGAAAATATTTTTGCGGCTGCGGTCTTTCCGGAGCCTATTGAGCCTGTAATTCCTATTATCATTTTGCCACCTTAATCTTCGCCATCACCTGCTGGTGCATTCTCCTCAGAAACTCCACCTTGTCCTCTATCTTCATTATGTCGGTAAAGCCCTGCAGTATCAGATTGAATGCAAAAGGCGAGGGCAATGAAGTTTTTATTTCCTTGATTAAAATCTTTTTCTGCTCGATTCCTTCAATAACTTTTATTGTATTTTCTATGTCCATCAAGTCTTCCAAAACTTCCCTTCTTGCCTCCTTCAGGATGCAGAAATCGGGGTTTATCCTTTTAACCGCGCTCAATAATATCATAGAGCTCACCTGCTGCCTTCCGACCCTTTTTTCATGCCCCTTGTAGCTTCTCAGTATCATCATTGCTCTTGAAGCGCAGTGCCTGAACCTTCTTCTTAATACCTCAGTATGCTCTATTGCCATGTCCATGACCTTTCTCAGCTCTTTTGATTTCACTAACGCCAATGCCTGCATCACATTTACGCTTTTATCAGAGCCGACATAAAATCCATTGTCATTTATGCCGATTTCAACATCCCGGTGCTGAGTCTTTGCAATAGCAAAAGCAACCGCCCTTGACAGGCAGTCATTGACCCTTCTTCCGTACAGCGTGTGGAAAATATAATACTTTCTTTTGCTTTTATCATCCGAGTAATTCTCAACTATGATTCTTGAATGTGATGGTATCTCAGCATAATTGAACTGCTCATAGAAATAATCGTAAACAGACTCGGCAGCGTTTTTGTCTACATAAAGAAAGCTGTTTATGAAATCCATAATCTCATTTTTTGGCTTGTTTGCGCAGAACATCTCATTCATCAGCTTCCTGAAGACAGATGCGTTCACATAAGCCACCATTCCCTTTGCATACAAGAACTCGTACCTCTCGCCTCCAAGAACAAAAACATCTCCTCTTTTCATCCTCTCCAAAAATGCCTCGTCAATTGTCCCTATGGCCTGCTCGCCCACTTTTACAATCACATGCGACTCTTCCGGTATCGTGCCAATATTTGTCATGTAAATGACTCTGGACATCTTGCCTTTTTTTCCCAGCTCTCCGGTTTCCTCATCATACCATATCTTTGCGTAAATATGCCTGTCTTCCAGCGAGGCGTATTTTCCGGAAAGATATTCAATAATCTCAATAAAATCCTTGTGCTCCAGATCATGATAGCAATAGCTTTGCTTTACCAGATTGAACAGTTCATTTATGTTCCATCTCTGTTCCAAAGACATCCCATGAATCTGCTGCGCCAATACATCCAGGCAGTTTTTTGGGATGTGGATTTTATCAATCTTTTTTTCAATTGCAGATTTCAGCAAAACAGCGCACTCCACCAGATCATCCCGGTCCAGGACTATTATCCTTGCCTTTACCGTGTCATGAAGCTTATGGCCTGACCTTCCTGCCCTCTGCAGGAATCTTGCAACAGATTTTGGCGAGCCAAGGCATATGACTAAATCAATGTACCCAATATCTATTCCGAGCTCCAGTGAAGTGCTTGAAACAATCACTTTCAGTTCCCCTTTCCTCAGCCTGCTTTCTATGCTATGCCTCAGCGTCTTTGACAGGGAGCCGTGATGCGCCCCTATGTTTTCAGTGTAATTTTTTGGGAATTTTTCCTTCAAGTGGTGCACGACCCTTTCTGTAGCTGATCTCGTGTTTGTGAAAATCAATGTTGTCTTGTGGCTTTGGATTAAATTATCAATCAGGATGTACATTGAGCTGTGCATTATCGCATGCTCTTCACCGACCAAATCAGGCACAGGGCTTAAAACTTCCAGGTCCATGTTTTTTATGAACTGGACATCCACAATTTTGCAGTTCCTTAACTGGCCTTTTTCATATCCTGCCAGATATTTTGCAATTTCTTCCAATGGCGCGATTGTGGCGCTTAATCCTATTCTGGTCATTGAAGGAGAAATTCTGTTTAATCTTTCCATAGACAATGACAGATATACTCCCCTTTTGTTTTCAGCCAGCGCATGGACTTCATCGGCAATGAACCATTCAACATTTTTTAACAGCTCGCTGAATTTTATCGAGGAAAGCATTATCGCCAGGCTCTCGGGCGTTGTGATTAGGATATGCGGCGGATGCTTTAGCATCTTTGCCCTTTCAGAAGCGGATGTGTCCCCGGTCCTTACTCCTACCCTTATTCCAAGCTTCTTTCCGGCAATCTTTTCCATCTCCTTTAAAGGCTCCACTAAATTTACCTGTATGTCGTTGCTCAGCGCTTTTAGTGGCGATACATATACGCAATAAACCCTGTTTTCAAGGATTCCTTTTTCACTGGAGTCTATCAGCTCATTCAGGATTGACAAAAATGCTGTTAATGTTTTTGTCGCGCCTGTCGGCGCGCTTACAAGAATATTATTCCTTGAATGAATCTCCATGACGCCAAATAACTGAGGCAGTGAGAACTCCTTGAATCTTGTAAAAAACCATTTATCTATAATCGGATTTAGTATGTGCCTGATTTGCTCTGGCTTGTACGGTTTTTCTGAGTAGGTTATCATTTTATCATTTTTTATTTCTATATTGAAAATAAATAACAATAACTTTAATGCCCATCATAGACAATGCGCAGAAATTTATAAAAGTGTTGGTTTGGGGATTATTTAACATTTATTGCATCAAATAGTTTTTTAAATTAAATAACCTTGCAAAAATTATGGTTTATAAAGGTATTAGAAATTCATATAGTATTTCGGACATGGTGTATGGGGGTCCAATAAAACACACGAAAGTAGCATCAGATCGTAGAGGAACAAAGACCTTAGAAGATTATCTTCCAATTTTAAGAAATCTGGAAAGAGATAATGGGAAGATTTATTATGTCAGGGATGGGCCAGACAATACAAAAGTTTTTGGAATTGAAGGGCGTGCGACACTTTTTATGGTCCCTGACTTTTTATATCAAGAAATGAGAAGAGAAGTTCCTTCTGTTCAGTACGGGATAAGGGTAACTCTAAAAACACTTATGAAAACTTACAGAAGAATGAAAAGGCAAAAGAAAAAATAAAAACAACAACATTTTTAAATAAGGGCAGATTTCATGATTATTGCGCTAACATAAGTTAGCCATTCTTGCACCGCAAGGTGTGAAAGAAGACATTTAATATTATTTAAAATTGATTAAATCGTAATGCACGTGCGCTAATTGTCAAGCGCAACAGGAGCAAAAACATAAAGCGCGAAACGCAATAAACTAAATTCATTAACTAAAAAACAATAACAAACAACATTAACAAAAAAATCCAATAAAAAATATCAATAAAATAATTAAAATATTTCAAACAAAAATGCCAACGATGTATGATGCGGATGCGCAGGAATTAATAGAAAAAGCAGCAGCAGAACTGAAGAAAATCCCGGAAATAAAGCCGCCTGAATGGGCGGCGTTTGCAAAGACCGGAATGCACAAGCAAAGGCCTCCTGCAAAAAATGACTGGTGGTACCTGAGGGCGGCTTCTGTATTAAGAACAGTCTACAGGTTAGGCCCTGTCGGGGTCTCAAAGCTGAGGACAAAGTACGGCGGCAAGAAAAACCGCGGAGTTAAAAAAGAGCACTTCTTCAAGGGCTCCGGAAATATCTTAAGAAAAGTGCTGCAGCAGCTGGAAAAGGCAGGATTTGTAAAATTCACTGAAAAAGGGATCCACAAGGGCAGAATCGTAACGCCAAAGGGAAAATCATTTTTGGACAAGATAGCGTCACAGGCATTGGGCCAAAATCCGTCAAAATCGCTTGAAAAGGCTCCTGAGCATCAAGTAGCTGAAATAAAAAAAGAGCATAAAGAAGCCAAGACAGCCGAGCAGCCAAATGGCAACCCTTGAGGAGATAAAGAGGAAAAAGCTGGAAGAAATGATGAGGCTCCAGCAGCATCAGGCAGAGGAGCAGTCCCAGATACAGCAGCAGGTTGAGCAGATGGAGTCTGTTGTGAGGCAGTTTTTGTCAAAAGAGTCCCTCGCAAGGTACGGAAGCCTTAAGGCAGCCCACAAGGAAAAGGCACTGCAGCTGCTTGTGGTCTTGTTCCAGGCAATACAGAAAGGCCAGGTTAAAGGAAAAGTCGAAGACGCGCTTTTGAAAAAAATACTGGAGCAGCTGGCTCCTGCAAAAAAGGAGTTCAAGATAAAAAGAGTTTAAAGAAAAATAAGAAGTGATGGAGAAGAAAATGGCAAAAACTATATTTGCAAAAGATTTACTTACAGAAGCTCAAAGGTTGTTTGCTGAGTCACAACATCCATCAGACTGGGATAATTTGGTAGGCAGAGTTATTCAATTCGGTGAACAACTTAGAACTGTCCAGAGGCAAGGAGGCATAACTCTTACAGACCCAGCTTATCACAGGGCAGCAAAAATTTATACAGATGAATTAATACGGGCGGTTTTTGACGAATTATCGCTTGAGCAATCCAATCCAATATGGTACGACAGAAGTTTGGCAGAATTAACATAAAACAAAAATTCAATAAAATAAAAAATGGCACGATACAAGCATCCAAGCAGGAAAAAAAGATTGGCGAAGCTTAGAAAGCAGACCAGATGGGCCCCTTTCTGGACAGTGCAGAAGATATACGGCAAGACGAGAAGAGTCCATCCTGGCAGGCACACTAAGCTGAAAAGGCACTGGAGAAGAAGGAAGAACAAGGCGTAAAAATTCAAAATGGCCAAGAAAGAAGAATCATCAAAGATTGTTTTGGAAAGGAATTATGTAATCCCGCTTAGAAGGGAAACTCTGAAAGTCCCGAATTTCAAGAAGGCAAACAAGGCAGTCAGGGCGATAAAGCAGTTCATATC
>JACPMV010000037.1 GCA_016185845.1 Candidatus Woesearchaeota archaeon
AAGGCAGGCTCGAAAACCTGCATATAGGCTTTGTGGGCGACTTGAAATACGGGAGGACGGTTCATTCACTTGTCATGGCCCTGGCCCATTTTAATCCTACATTCTACTTCATAGCCCCTGACGACTTGCAGATTCCGGAAAGTTACCTTGATGAATTGTTCCAGAAAAAAGTCAAGTACTACAAGACATCTGACTTGAACAGGTTCAGCAAGGAGATTGATGTGCTTTATGTCACAAGAATCCAAAAAGAAAGGTTTCCGGATCCGCTGGAATACGAAAAATTCAAGGATGTGTACAGGATTGGCGAGCAGTTCCTGCGCAATGTAAAAAAAGACCTGAAAATCATGCATCCTCTTCCGAGAGTCGGCGAGATTGACAAAAGCGTTGACAAAACACCGCACGCAGCATATTTCGAGCAGGCGGCAAACGGCATTCCTGTCAGAAAGGCATTGCTGGCCTTGGTTTTGGGAAAAATAAAATGAAGAAGAAAAGCAGAAAAAGAAAAGAGAAAATAAGGGCAAAGAAAGCAGCCCTTAATGTTCCGCAGCATGACGACAAGCATGAATTAAAGATAAGCGCTATAGAAGAAGGCACCGTAATAGACCATATCCCTACTGATGCGATTTTCAAGGTTGCTGAAATACTCAGCCTGGACAGGCATACAGGGGTGGTTTCAATAGCCACAAACCTGCAGAGCAAAAGGATAGGGAAAAAGGGAATAATCAAGGTAGGCGGCAAGAGCCTGACACAGGAGGAAGTGAATAAAATAGCGGTTGTGGCCCCTGATGCAACTGTAAACCTTATCAAAAACTTTAATGTCAAGGAAAAAATAAAAGTAAAGGCGCCCGATGTTGTGGATAATGTAATCAAGTGCTCAAACCCGGTCTGCATAACAAACAACGAGCAGATTAATACCAAATTTTATGTCGTGAAGAAAGACCCGCTTAAAGTCAAGTGCCACTATTGCGAAAGGATAATGTCAAAAGAGGACATTGAGATAGTATAAAATAAAAACACAATAACGAAACGCATTAACGATTAAAAATACCGAGAGCGACTTGTCGGAAATCAGAGATTTCCGAGCATGATCGAAAATGCGAAGCATTTATCGACATTACAAAGTAAGCGCGAAGAAAGTAAACCGCTTGCGATGGTTTTATTGGTATAACTGCGAGGCGAAAATCGATTGAAAGGGAAGATTTTCGCCGAGTGTACATTTTGTGCCGAAGGCACGGATTTAATATCGGGCGTCTCAAACTCACAATTCAAAATGCTCCAAACAAACCTGTGCGGGATAAAACTAAAAAACCCCACGATTCTCGCTTCAGGAATTCTCGGCGTGACAAAAGAAAGCATAGATAGGATTGGAAAATCAGGAGCCGGTGCTGTCACATTAAAATCATTGTGCCATGAGGAAAGGCTCGGAAACCAAAATCCAGCAATGTTCGGCTATGATGATGTTTTCTTAAATGCAGTCGGATTGCCCGGGCAGGGAATTGATTCTGCAATGAAGGATTTTGTACGGCTTGACAATCTAAGCGTGCCTGTGGTAGGCAGCATTTACGGCTACAGGATTGAGCATTTTGGAGAGGTTGCCAAGAAAATGGCTTCCTTGAAACCGGCAATGATTGAGGTTGACATCTCATGCCCTCATCTGGATTATGGAAAGCCGTATTATGCAGACCCTAATTTGACAGCTGAAGTTACAAAAATTGTGAAGAAAAATTCAGGAAAAATTCCAGTCAGCATAAAGTTAAGCCCAAATGTTTACGACATAAAAGAGATAGCGCATGCTGCCGAAAGGGCAGGTGCAGATGCAATAACCGCAATAAACACAGCAAGCGGAATGGTTATAGACATTGATGCGAGAAAGCCGATTTTAGCCAACAGGATTGGGGGAGTTTCAGGTCCTGCACTCAAGCCAATTGCAGTAAGATGTGTTTATGAGATTTACGAAACTGTCAAGATTCCAATAATCGGCACCGGCGGAGTCACTTACGGAAAAGATGCAATTGAAATGATAATGGCAGGCGCGACAGGAATCGGAATCGGGACAGGCATCTTCTATCGCGGAATTGGCGTTTTCAAAAAAGTTTGCGGTGAAATGGGGCAATGGATGAAGAAAAATAAGGTTAAGAATTTGGATGAAATAAGGGGTGCCGCACACAAATAAAATGGAAAAATCAAGAATTGTCAAGTCAGGATATTCAAAGATAGCTTTGAAATATCACAGGCAAAGAGGAAAATATCCGAATATAAAATTAATCTCAAGGTTCATAAGGCACATTCCAAAAGCTTCAAGGATTCTGGATTTAGGTTGCGGAGCCGGAGTACCAATCTCTAAATTTCTTGTTGGCAATGGATATCAAGTGACAGGTGTGGATTTTGCAGATGGAATGCTAAAGCTTGCAAGAAAAAATGTGCCAGGTGCAAAGTTCATGAAGATGGATATTACCAATCTCAAATTTAAACCCAATTCTTTTGATGGCGCAGTGTCATTTTACGCAATAATCCATGTTCCTCGCAAAAAACACCCAAAAATTTACAAAAGGCTGCACAAGATACTCAGGCCGCACGCAATAATGCTGCTAAATGCAAGCGGAACCAATACTTGGGAAGAATACACTGATGATTATATGGGTGTTCCGATGTTTTGGAGCTTCTATAATCCGAAAAAGACTCTAAGGATAATAAGAAATGAAGGATTCAAAATATTATGGGGTGATGTATTGAAATTGGGAGGCGAAAAACAATTTTGGGTGTTGGCTGAGAATAAAAAATGACAGAAAACGACTGCTGTGGAGGATGCAGGACAGAAATCCCAAAAATGCTTGAAGTTTCTGATGTAATAAATGAGGGAAAAGGGCAAACCTCTTTCTTCTTCAGGCAAAAAATCGAATGCAGGCCGGGCCAGTTCATCATGGTGTGGCTTCCAGGAGTTGATGAAAAGCCGATGGCTGTTTCCTACTATAATAAAAACGAATTTGCATTTACCTCCCAGGCAATAGGAAAATTCACAAATGCCTTGGAAAAAATAAAAAAAGGCGGCAAGCTTGGGATAAGGGGCCCTTACGGCAATTCTTTCTCTATACAGAAAAATGCATGCATTGTTGCTGGGGGAGTCGGATTAAGCTCTGTTTCAACATTGATTGATGCATTGAAAAACCCATTGGTAATTTACGGAGCAAGGACAAAAGAGCATTTGATTTATCTTAAAAGGTATAAAAACAAAAACATGCTCATAACAACAGACGATGGAAGCTTTGGAAGGAAAGGGTTCACAACAGATGTTTTGGAAGAAGTTTTAAAAAATAAAAAAAATAAGATAAATATTGTACAGACCTGCGGCCCCGAGATAATGATGAAAAAAATCTTTGATTTGTGCCAAAAATACAAAGTTGAATGCGAAGCATCTCTTGAAAGAATGATGAAATGCGGATTCGGCGTATGCGGCGCATGCATGGTCAATGACAAGATAGCGTGCATGGACGGGCCGGTATTCAATTCAAGACAGCTGAATAAACTGCCAGAATTCGGGAATTTTTCGAGGCTAAAAAGCGGGAGAAAGGTTACATTAAAAGAATATCACAGCATTCATAACTAAAATGCCAATATTGCTCAAAAACTGCAGGATTGTTGTAAATGAAAAAGTATATTCCAAGAATATCCTTATAAAAAACGGCAAAATATCAAAAATAACCAACAAAGAGCCCAAGGCGGATAAAATAATTGACGTAAAAAATAATCTTGTATTGCCCGGGCTTATTGACGCCCATGTCCATATGAGGGAGCCGGGATTGACGCATAAGGAAGACTTTCTTACAGGCTCTATGGCAGCAGCCAAAGGAGGCATAACAACTTTTCTTGATATGCCCAACACAATCCCGCCGACAACCACAACAGCAGTTCTGGAAGAAAAAAGAAAACTGGCGAAAAAAAGCATTGTAAATTACGGGTTTAATTTTGGGGCAACCCTGAACAATATTTCAGATATTAAAAAAGCGAAGAATGTAGCTGCCGTCAAGATTTATATGGATATGACAACCGGTGCTATGAAAGTTGAGGATTATGATACAATAAAAGAAATTTTCAAAGCATCTAAACTTACGATTATCCATGCCGAAGACATCAATATAAAAAATGCGGTTGATATTTTCATAAAATCCTTCATGAGCAAAGCTCATGTGGAACTCAAAAATCAAAAATTTTTGAGTAACAAGATAAAAAACAGGCTGCATGTCGCGCATGTCAGCTCCGAAAAAGAATTAAGGTATGCCAAAAATAATCCAATAAAAAAACAGATGACTGTTGAAGTCACCCCGCATCATTTATTCATGACGGAAAAGGACATACAAACCCTCGGAGCTTTTGCTGAAATGAAGCCCGGGCTGAAAACAGAGCAGGACAAAAAGGCATTATGGCAGGGCATTCACGATGGGATGATTGATGTTATAGCAACAGACCATGCGCCTCATTTGAAAGAAGAGAAGGAAATGGCAAATTATCCTTTTGGAGTGCCGGGGCTTGAGACTATGCTGCCGCTTTTGTTGGACGCATTTAACAGCAATAAGATAAGCCTTAAAAAAATAATGCAGCTCTGCTGTGAAAATCCAGCGAAAATATTCAAAATAAAAAACAAGGGCTTCCTTAAAGAAGGGTACGATGCGGACCTGGTCATAGCTGACTTGGACAAAAGGCAGGCAGTAAGAAACGATGACTTATTGACAAAATGCAGATGGTCGCCGTTCGAAGGCAAAATATTAAAAGGATGGCCGGTAACAACAATTGTAAACGGCAATGTAGTTTATGATAATGGGGAGATAAAAGACATAAAAGCCAAAGAGGTCCAATATGCCGGATAAAATCGACAAAGCCGCCTTTCAGGTGGGCTTCTGGAATCTTGTCTCCTATTTATACAGACAACAGGATTCTTATGAGCTATCCGAAAGAAAGGGAGTTCATAGTCAATTCTTTCATTAAAATGCTAAAAAAGGAAAAGATAAAATTTGACGGCTTTGCGGGAACTGCAACTGCAGGCATCCCCTGGGCAGCATGGCTTAGCCAGAAATTGAAAAAGCCGATGGTTTACGTAAGGTCAGGATCAAAAGACCACGGGAGGGAAAATTTAATAGAAGGAAAGATTGAAGAGGGAAAAGCTTATGTAGTTGTTGAAGACCTGATAAGTACCGGGGGATCCTCTATTAACACAATAAACGCCTTGAGAGAAAAAGGCGCTGCTGCGGAGCACTGCATTGCAATATTCACATATGAGCTGGAAAAGGCAAAAGCTAATTTTCAGAATGCAAATGTGCAGCTGCATACTCTGACAAACTTTACATCATTGATAAAACTGGCAGTTCAGAAAAAATACCTTGAAAAAAGCCAGTTAAGCCATATACTTGACTGGAAGAAGCATCCCGAAGGGTGGGTTGAAGTATGAGATTAAAGCAATCAGCGAAAATCAAAGATTTTCGGGGTGCTCGGAAATTTTCAATTTCCGACATTTCAAGAAATTTTTGGGCATTGTATATTTTGATTGGTGTATTATTATCAGCTTTTGTTTATAGATTGCTGAACTGAGGGATTCAAATGCCAATAATAAAACTAAAAAAATCAATAATACCGAGCTGCGATGTGGACAGCCTGGAGAAGCTGTCAAAGCTGGTGAAAGCAACCTGTTCTGTGAAAGGGATCGGCGCCTACAAGATTGGATTTGAACTGGTGATTCCGTTTGGAACGAAAGAAGTTGTCAAGGTTATACGAAAACATACTAAACTTCCTATTATCTACGACCATCAAAAGGCCGGAACTGACATCCCTGAAATGGGCTCGAAATTCATGGGCGCCTGCAAATTGGCTGATGCAGTCATCTTATTCCCCCAGGCGGGCCCTGAGACAGAAGCAGCCTGGATAAAAACAGCGCAGCAGGCAAAAATGAACGTGATTATAGGCGGTGAAATGACGCACCAGGCCTATTTGAAATCCGCAGGAGGATTTCTTGATGACGATGCTCCAAAAAGAATGTATGAGATAGCGGCTTCAATGGGCGTAACAGATTTTGTGGTACCCGGCAACAAGCCTGAAAAGGCAATGGAATATGTCAATCTGATCAGGGCAAAAATAAAAAACCCCGTATTCTATTCTCCGGGATTAGTGACCCAGGGCGGCAATATAAGCGACTTGGCAGGAAATCTGGATTCATGGCATGCAATTATTGGAAGGGCAATTTATGAAGCCAAAGACATGAAAAAGGCTGCTGAGGAATTCACAAGCCAATTATAGCAAACTTTATAAATATAAAAAATCCGGATTGTTTTGATACCCATGTTCAAGTATGTATACAAAAGATTCAGGGAATCCACTGTATTCGAAAAATTATTGCTGGTTGTCGGGGTTATGATCGGCATTGCCGGCTTCTGGATAATCAACAGCGTATTCCTTAAAACACCGATTGTGGACTGGTCTTTTGTGACTTCGGTATTCCTCTGGCTTTTGCTCATATTTGTTGTCATACTTACGGACAGCAATGAAAGCATCAAGGAAGAGCTTGGCACTATAATCAAGGAGCACATAGAAGAGACCAAAATGCTGAAAAAAGAGGTCATGCTTTTAGGGGAAGCAATGGGCAAAAAGAAGAGATAATATAAATTTAAGAATTCTAATTTCAAAATAGAGAAAGTGAATCGTTATGAAACTGACAAGCCATGTATTTGTTCACAATGGAAACATTCCATCAGAATTCACCTGCGACGGCTCTGGCTTAAGCCCGCCTTTAAGCATAAGCGATGTTCCGGCGAATGCAAAATCTTTAGTTCTGATTTGCGACGACCCGGACGCTCCAGTAGGCACCTGGGACCATTGGGTTGTTTTTAACATTCCGGCTTCAGCAAAAGAAATACCTAAAGGAAAAGAGCCAAACGGAGTTTCTGGAAAAAACAGCTGGGGCAGAACAGGCTATGGCGGACCATGCCCTCCGTCAGGAACTCACAGGTATTTTTTCAAATTATATGCTTTAGATACTGTGCTTAATCTTCCCCAAGGCTCTTCTAAAAAGCAGATTGAATCAGCTATGCAGGGGCATATTCTGGCAAAAGCGGAATTGGTTGGGCTGTATAAAAGGAAATAACTGACTTGGTCCGAAATTCTGAAATTATCTAATTGCTATAGAAAAGTTTTTATATACTATTTATAATTTATATATCCGAGTTGGGTATTATGTCTGCAAATGAAGGGCGTGATTTTGAGCAAGTACACATAGATGAGTTAGTAGACAGTTTAGAGCATACGAGGGGGGGACATGCTAGCCCCAGTGATTCTAAACTTATAAATTATGTAAATTCTAATAGATTTATACAATTTTGGTATCACGATATTTGGTTAGGTGGTGTATGGTACCCGCTGAATGATAGGGGCAGAAAATTAAGTAATCTGGCAGTTAATAGTTTTTATAAAACTACTTTGGATTTCATTTCCTTAGCCCAACATCAATTTGAAAGGTATATGCGTTCACATCCCAAGTAAGTTTTCTTCAAAATCTTTATAAGTCTGGCGAATAGACAATTCCTATGCCCAGCTGCAAATCAGTTTATGACCCCCAGGAAGACAGCACCATGCTTGAGCGCTGGGTAAGGCAATATGCTAAAGGCGAAGTTCTTGATATCGGCACAGGCTCCGGAATACAGGCGATTGCAGCGGCGCAAAGCCCAAAAGTCAAGTCGGTCTTGGCAACAGACATCCAACAAGGAGTGATAGCTTACTGCAAAAAAAATATAAAAAACAGTAAAATAAATTTTATCCAATCAGACTTGTTCCAAAAAATAAAAGGAAGATTTGATGCGATTATTTTTAATCCGCCTTACCTCCCTCAGGAATTGAAGCTGAAAGACCTGACACTTGAAGGCGGCAAAAAGGGATACGAGGTAATTGAAAGATTCCTGAATAATACTAATGGATTTTTGAAATCAGACGGCATTGTTTTGCTTGTTTTTTCCTCGCTGACAAAAAAAGAGAAAGTGGAGGAATTGATAAAAAACAACCTGCTGGAATTTGAGGCATTGGAAAAAATGCATATATTCTTCGAGGACATTTATGTTTACGTTCTGAAGAAAAGCCAGCTTTTGAAAGAATTAGAGAATAAAGGATTAACCGATGTAAGGTATTTTGCAAAAGGGCACAGGGGAGTTTTATTCACGGGAACCTACAAAAACAAAAAAGCTGCAGTAAAGGCCAAAAACCCAAAAAGCGCGGCTTTTGGAAGGATTGAGAATGAGTCTAAATGGCTTGAAAGGCTGAATAAGCGAGGCATAGGCCCGAAATTATTATTTTTTGAAGATGATTATTTTGCCTATGGGTACATTGACGGGAATTTTATTGTTGATTATCTTGAAAAATCGGATAAAATCAAAATAAGAAAAGCAATAAGGGATATTCTTCTCCAACTATCTGTTCTTGATAAATTGAAAATCGACAAGGAGGAGATGCACCATCCTGTAAAGCACATAATCATAAGCAGGCAAAAGCCGCACATGATCGATTTTGAAAGGGCGCATTATTCCCAGAATCCCAAAAATATAACCCAATTCTGCCAGTTTATCATAAGCAAAAAAACCGCGGAGCTGTTAAAAAGCAAGGGCATAAAAATAGACAAGGCTGCGATAATAAGATTGGCAAAGGTTTATAAAAAACAGCAAAATCACAACAACCTTAAAAAAATAATTGATTCAATATGAAAATAAAAAAGAAAAATCTGTATATCCTAACTATGATTGTCATTATCATAGTAGCCGCCGCCTCCTTGTATTACGGGCAGATTCTCAGCAAAAAAAATCAAAATGAAAACATGAAAAATGAGCCGGACAGGATAGAATGGCTTGTCGACAAAAACGGCTACCTCTATTATCCTTTGGAGAGGGAAGCTGTAAAATTCAGCAGGGAGGATTATGGAATTGATGGCAATCTTTCAATCCACAAGATAATCTACCAAAGCAGGAATGGCAACATCCACGGCTTGCTGGTTTTGCCGGCATCAGCGGAAGAGGCATTGCCAGGAATTGTTTTGCTTCCCGGCGCAGGAGTCTCAAAAGAAAGCGAGCTTGGGCTTGCCAAGAAAATTGCATTGCTTGACGCAGCTGTCTTGGTCATTGACCAAAGAGGAACGGGCGAGACAACCGGGCAGGTCAATTCAATCGAGCAGGATTATCTTGATTTTGCGGATGCGAAAGAGCCGTCGCAGCACCTTATGGTTTATGATGCCTTAAGGGCTTACGACCTGCTTCATAGCGCCCCTTTTGTCGATCCTGAAAGAACCATAATGGTTGGCGAAAGCCTCGGCGGCAGGATAGCGGTCATTGCAGCAGCCATTGACAGGAATATTAACGGTGTTTTGGTAATAAGCTCCGCAGGCTTTGACTTCAGGGACAAAGGCGATTTAAAAAAAGACGCTTTCATAAAATCAATTGATTCCGACCATTACATCGAGCAGATTGCTCCGAGAAGAGTTGTCATGATTCACTCTATAAACGACACCATAATCCCAATATCCTCTGCTGCAAATTCGTTTTCAAAAGCCCAGGAGCCAAAGCAGTTCATTTTAATAAATGACACTTCCTGCAGGCATGGCTACTGTGATGCAATGCATAGCGGATTGGTGGCTGCATTGGATTATCTTGTTGACATAAGGTCTAAGACTATTTTAAGCGTGCCTGAGCAAAATACATAGGTTTATATACTGCTACTTGTTACATATGACTAGTACATCGGAATTGCTATTTCTAGTAAATTTCGTGTAACTAACAGGAAGGAGTGGAACGAGAATGAGATATGGAAATTTTGAAAGGACCATGAATAAGATAAAGTGCTCTGAATGCGGAGCTGATGCAGAAGTGCCTTTCAAGCCAACAGAAGGCAGGCCTGTATATTGCAGGGACTGCTATGGCAAGAAAAAGCCAAGATTCTAGGATTAAGATTCTAGTATCATAGGTTCAAATCTGAACTATATTTTTTTTATTTTTTTTGATTTTTATAAGTTTTATTTATTATATACAATTCTATAAACCAATCCGGCATTATCATCGCTTACATACATTCTTCCTTCTTTGTCAAAAATGACATCAACAGGCCTTCCTAGAACATTTTCATCTTCAGTAATCCATCCTGTAGCAAAATCAGAAATTTGTTTTGTCTCCAGATCAATCCTTACAGCCTTATACCCGGTCTTTTCTTTCCTGTTCCATGAGCCGTGATAGGCCACAAACAAGTCTCCTTTGTATTCTTCAGGAAAATTACTGCCAGAATTGAATGCCAGCCCCAAAGGGGCAGAATGCGCGGGAATGTCTATAAAGCTCGGCATTTCAAAAGGCTCCATGCAGGGATTTCTTATGTATGTATTTTTGTCGAAATCAGTGTCATGGATGTTATTGCCGTAGCATATCGGCCATCCGTAATCATTCCCTTCATTTACTATGTTTATCTCATCAGGCGGCAGGTAATCGCCTAAATAATCCCTTGAATTCTCTGTTGCGTAAATATCATTCGTTTCAGGATGGAAAACAAAGCCTACAGCGTTCCTTATTCCTTTCGCGAAAACACTGCAGTTTCCGCTTAAGCCGCATTTCAAAATTGCAGCCCTTCTTTCATCCTCTTCCCCGCAGACATTGCAGCTTGAGCCAATGCTTATGTATAAATCATTGTCATCAATCCTTATAGTCCTCGTCCAATGGCCGCCGGAAGGCAATTCAGTTATCTTTTCTATTGTGCTCTTGTCCGCTGTTAAATCCTCATTCATCTTCGCTTTTATTACAGAATCTTCGTTTGCAACATAAACATAGCCATCTTTGAAAGCAATTCCATGCGGCCTGTTCAAGCCTTCAATTGCCTTGATAACTTCGTCTGCTTTTCCGTCATTGTTTTTGTCAGGCAGCGCTACTATCACGCCGGCGCTTGGAATGCTTGCGAACAAAACACCATTATAAAATTCCATGAATCTCACGGCTCTGTTCGGTCCTGGGTAGTTCAGGCTTTTTCCCAAATCGTCTGCAAAAATATCTATCTGAAAATCAGGGGGTAATTTAATATTTTTTAGTATTGGATGGGCGGCTGCAGGCTGTGGCCTTTCAATATCATCTGCTGTTGCGGGATTTTCATCTGCCTGATTGCATCCGCTTAATGCCAGAATGATTGCAATAACTGCGGTAGCCAAGTAAATATCCTTATTCATTAGGTATGCCAAGGATTCAATTTATTTAAACATTGCCATTATGATAGATTTTTAAACATAATCTAATCACTTCCCAATATGCAATGGCGCCTTATTGGGCAGGAAACCTGCAATGCGGCAATGAACATGGCAATAGACGAAGCCATATGCGAAAGCGTAGCCTCTGAAGAGCAGCCGCCTACTGTCAGATTCTATAAGTGGAAAAACAATTCCGTCTCTCTTGCTTCCAACCAAAATCAAGATGAGGTAAATCTAAGATTATGCAAAAAGAATAAAATAGATGTTGTCCGAAGAATCACTGGCGGCAGGGCAGTCTATCATGACAAAAGAGACTTTACTTACAGCGTGATTGCGCCGATAACTGTTTTCGGGAATATCAATAATGCTTATTCTGAGATATGTTCCTGGATAATTGATGCATTGGCAGAGTTAGGAATAAAGTCGGAATTGAAAAACAAGAATGACATAATTATAAATGATAAAAAAATCTCAGGCAATGCTGCCAAGCTGATAAACAACAGAATTTATCTCCAGCACGGCACTTTGGTTTATGATATTGATTTTGAGTTTATGCCGAAAATCCTGAATATTTCAGAAGAAACGGTAAATAAAAAGATTACATCAGTTTCGCAATTCAGAAAAATAAGCCAAAACGAAGTCTATGAAACACTAAAAAATAATTTTATTAAAAACAGGAATATTCAACCTGAGAAATTATCAGGCGCGGAACTGAATAATGCCAAAAAATTAGCCGAAACAAAATACAATTCAATTAAACTGCCAAAAAACACAGTTCAGAAAAACAAAGGGGCTTGTTATGTGCTGAGCGGGAATTAATGTTCCTTAACTTCAGGCGCTTCAAAATCCAAAGTCTCCAGCCTTTTAACAAGTTCCAATGCAAATCTTGCAGCCTGCGCCCCGTCTACAATCCTGTGGTCATAAGTTACAGATAAAGGCAATACCTTTCTTATTTCAACCTTTCCGTTTCTTGCAACAGGCTTTTCAACAAACTTTCCTACGCCAAGTATTGCGCTTTCAGGATAGTTGATTATTGGAGTGAAAAATCCAACACCAACAGAGCCTAAGTTTGAAACTGTAAATGTTCCTCCTTTCAGGTCCATCATGTTTACTTTTCTTGTTTGCACGTCATTTGCCATCTTTTGTATTTCTTTTGCTATTGTCTTGACGTCTTTTGCCTGGGCGCCCTTGACAACAGGGACAAACAGGCCTTCCTCTGAATCTACTGCCACTCCTATATTATAATATTTTTTCATGACAATCTCTTCTCCTTCAAGGGAAGCATTTAGATAATGGTGATCCATCAATGAGCATGCAGCTGCCTTTACAATATACGGCATCAGAGTCAGTTTTATGCCTTCTTTTTCGTAAGCAGATTTTTCTTTTTCCCTCAATGCCCACAAGTCTGTGGCATCTGCTTCATGCATATTGGTCAATTGGGCTGCGGTGAATATTGATTCTGCCATCTTTGCCGCAGTTATTTTTTTAACCCCCTTCAATTGTTCCCTGTCAACATAGCCGAAGAAATCATATTTTCTTACTTTCTTGAATGCCGGAGTTTCGCTTGACGAAGATGCTGATTGTTTCGGCGCGCTTCCTGATGCTTTTTGTATATCCTCTATTGTGATTCTGCCGCCCGGGCCTGTTCCTTTTACATTGTTTAAATTAACATTCAATTGCTTTGCAAGATTCCTGACAGCCGGGGTGGCTTGAATTCCTGATTGAATTGGCTGCATTTGAGAAGATTTTGCACCATAAATCGGGGAAACTTCCTTTGCTTCTTCAACAAACCCGACAACAGAACCCGTGTAAGGGACATTATTTGCTTCTGATTTTTTTGCCTCTGCATGCTTTTTTGCATCTTCTTCGGTTTCATGATCTTCAAGAATTGTAACCATTATCTCGCCGACATGGATAATTCCGCCGGCTTGGACATGCAGCTTTAGAATCTTGCCTGACTTCGGGCTTGGCATCTCTACTATTGCCTTGTCTGTCTCAATCTCGCCAAGAGGCTCATCAGCCTTTACTTTCTGCCCTTCCTTGACAAGCCATTTTACTATTTCCCCTTCGTGGATACCTTCCCCTACATCCGGAAATTTGAATTCGTAGACCATTTTTTTGTTTGATATTTTTCTTTTTATATGTTTATTGTAATAATCCGAGGCGAAAATCGATTGAAAGGGAAGATTTTCGCCGAGTGTAAATCTTGTAATTTGTGAAGCAAATTACGGATTTAATTTTATCTTTTTTAAACGTTATTTAAAAACCCATAACTTTCTCAATCCCTTTTATTATTCTGTCAGCATCAGGCAGATAATATCCTTCAAGCTTTGCGAATGGGATTGGGGTGTCCGGCCCTGTAACCCTTGCAACAGGGGCATGCAGGCTTAATAATGCTTTCTCATTTATCGCAGCAGTCAATTCTGCCGCAAATCCCGATGTTCTTGGAGCTTCATGCGCTATTACGCATCTTCCCGTCTTTTTTACAGAACTTATGATTGTTTCTGCATCATATGGATTTATTGTCCTTAAGTCAATCAGCTCAACTGAATATTTTCCCTGTAATTTGGCAATCGCTTCCTGGCACGTCTTCACCATTGCGCCCCATGCTATAAGCGTTAAATCATCGCCCTGCTGAATAATATTTGCCTTGCCCAATGGCACAATATAATCGTCTTCAGGAATGTCCTGCTTTATTGCCCTATAGATTCTCATAGGCTCATAAAATATTACAGGATCAGGATCCCTTATTGCTGCTGCCAAAAGCCCTTTAGTATCATACGGATTTGAAGGCACAACCATCTTAAGCCCCGCAACATGCGAGAAAATAGATTCTCCTGACTCGCAATGCAGTTCCAAGGCCCTTATTCCTGTTCCGTAAGGCGCCCTTACAACCAGCGGGCAGCTGAATCTTCCCCTGCTCCTGCTTCTTATCCTTGCTGCGTGGCTTAACAACTGGTCAAAAGCCCCGTACAAAAATCCTGAAAACTGTATTTCAGCAACAGGCTTCATTCCGTTTACAGCTATTCCGATTGCTGTTCCGACAATTCCAAGCTCTGCAAGAGGCGTGTCAATCACCCTGTTGGCTCCGAATTCCTTCTGCAGGCCGTCAGTTGCCCTAAAAACTCCGCCATTCAATCCGACATCTTCGCCCATGACAATCACATTCTTATCTCTCTTTAATTCCTGCCTCAATCCCATTGTCACTGCCTGGACTACGTTTGCTACGACCATTTTTATTGCCCTAAAATATTCTCCATCTCTTCCTTTTGCTGCTGAGTCATTTCAACATAAACAAATTTGAACATGTCTTTTGGGTCTGGATTTGATATTTTCTCAAACTCAGTTACTGCTTTCTCAACAATATCTTTTGACTGGTTCATGACTTTTTCCTTGTAGGCATCATCCAGTAATCCTTTTTTTCTCATATACTTCTCAAGCCTGTCCACAGGGTCTTTTTTCATCCATGATTCAAGCTCTTCCTTGCTCCTGTACCTTGAAGCATCATCGCTTGTTGAATGGTCGCACATCCTGTAGGTGAAAGCTTCAATCAAAGTTGGGCCTTTTCCTGCTCTTGCTTTCTCAACTGCATCTTTCGTTGCCTTGTAAACTGCGAAAATGTCCATTCCGTCAACCTGGATTCCTTCAATCCCGTAAGCGATAGCTTTCTGCGCGATAGTCTCTGAATGGGTTTGCTTTGGCCTTGGGACAGAAATTGCATATTGGTTGTTTTCGCAGAAAAATATACAAGGAGTCTGAAATACTCCTGCAAAATTCATGGCTTCATGAAAATCTCCTTTTGAAGTTGCGCCTTCGCCAAAATAAGTTATTGCTATATCTTTGGCGCCTTTCAGTTTTGCAGCCCATGCAGCCCCGGCAGCATGAATCATATGTGTTCCAACAGGAATTGCTATAGGGAAATTATTGACATTATCCGGGCTTTTCATTCCTCTTTCATCGCCGTTCCAGTACTGGAGTATTTGAACTACAGGGTGCTTTCTTGCTATCAATAATCCTGAGTTCCTGTACATCGGAAATACCCAGTCTTTGTCTTCCAGGACAGCGGCAGAGCCGATCTGGCATGCTTCCTGGCCCTTGAACTGGATGTAAGTCCCCAATCTTCCCTGCCTCTGCATGTTGAAAGCTTTTTGGTCAAAAACCCTGATTAGAACGAGCATTTCGTACATCTTTCTGATTTCTTCATTTGAGAGCTTCGGCATTAAAGACTCGTCGCAACTGCCGCTCTCATCCAAAATTTGAAGATACTCTACTTTAAACTCTTTCAGAACCTTTTTTGGCATGATAACCTCTAAAAGACAGATTTTTGATATATTTATAAAGTTTATTGAAAGCTATTTTACAAACTCAACATTGTTCATGCCTTCAAACTCCTTGTCACCTGTCAAGAATTTAAGATTATTTTTTTTTGCTAGAGTGTACCCTATGCAGTCCGTATATGAAAGATTCTTGCTTTTGTGAAGTTTTCTGAATTTTATCGCATCTTTAAGGGCTTGGTCATCCATATCTATAACGCAATTTTTGAATTTTGCATAAATGGAATCAGCTTTTTCTTCATCATATTCATGAATCGCAAACCAGTAGATTTCAGCTAGATTAAAAATTGTTATTACTGCTTCTTCCCCTATAAATCTTACATAATTTTTATTTCCATCTATAAATTCTATAACCGCATAGCTGTCCCAGAAATAGCTTACCATCCAGCCCGCATCTCGTCCTTTATTTGCTGCCCTGTTTTTTTTGAAAGCCTTGGAAACATTCCAAAAACGTCTTTTACTTTTACTCCTGTTTTAATGTCAATCCTTATTTTTTCATTTGGTTTAATTCCTATTTCATCCACCAATTCCTTTGGCAGCACAACTCCTATTGAAGATCCCCATTTCCTTGTTTTTACTTGTGTTTCTACCATGATATAACTTAGTTATCTTTAGTTATATTTAAATTTATTGGTTTAGATTTATTTTATATTAATTACTATTCAGTGATAAAAATAGAAATATTTATATACTGACTCAAGTATAACTATCAAAGGGGGTCAGTTTGATGGCAAGTGGCTTAGAAGACATAGTAAACTCTAAAAATGAGATTAAAAAGACTTGGTTAGCCAGAAAACTAAATAAGCCCCGGGGATTAGTTGGAAAATTATTTGATTTTGGTGTTGGCTTAGCGGGAACTGCCGCTGCTTATTCTATCATAGGGATTCCGGCCCTGGCTGCCGGCGGAATAGCGGTTGCCGGAGATTATCTGGGCAATATGGTAAGGGGCAAAAAAACAACTTCTTCACAAATCAGGGATTCACTTCTGTTGATGTCTTTTCTAAGCCCGATAGGGTATAGTGCCCTAAACCTGATAAATCAGTACATACCTGTTGATTCTCCTGGAAATATTGTAAAGAGAACTCTTGCCCAGATAGGTGTATTTCAAGGCATGATAGGGCCTGTTGCCAATCATATGGACTATTTGATTAGGCATAAAACTTTGAACATTGGCGAGGCTTATGAAAATCAATTCAAAAGATTTTTCCTGAAAAACGTAGGATGGGGCGCAATGGCTGGAATGGTTCCTGTATCATTGGATTACTTAGGTTATGGTGTTAGTGAACAGTTTTATGGCGGATTGACTGCAAACATAGCTACCAGAGGATTGGTATTGGGAAGACAGATTGCCGCAACTGACCCTTACGGCACTTATAGAATATCTTCCCAATATCCCTCATTTTCACCGCAGTATGCCTAGCAAAGTCTTGCTTGGATTTATTTCTAAAAAAGCCAAAAGGCAATTTGAGAAGAATTACGAAGTTTTACAGAATTATTAGAAAAACTACTGAGCAGAATACAAATAGATAATTATTTTTTTAATATATTCTTGATAAAAAGCTCCCCGGCCCTGTAAGAGCTCCTCACAAAAGGCCCTGAAGCGCAGTAAAGGAAGCCTAATTCCAAAGCTTTCTGCTCGAAATACCTGAACTTTGCAGGCTCGACAAACTTTGCAATAGGAAGATGCCGGCCGCTCGGCCTTAGGTACTGCCCGATTGTCAGCAATTGGCAGCCAGCTGCCCTTAAATCCTTCATTGACTGAATCACTTCCTCATCGCTTTCATCAAACCCAAGCATTATTGCTGATTTTGTGTAGATATCTGGGTTTAGTTTCTTAACATTTTCAAGAACGCTTAATGACTGCAGGTAATTTGCCCTTGGATCCCTTACTTTTCTCTGCAGCCTTTCAACTGTTTCTATATTGTGGGCAATGACTTCCGGCTTTGCATCTACTATTTTCTTCAAAGAAATCATATCACCTTTAAAATCAGGAATAAGAACTTCAACTATAATTCCAGGATACTCTTTTTTAACTTCTCTTATGCATTCCGCAAAATGAGAAGCTCCTCCGTCTTCCAGATCATCCCTGTTGACAGAAGTCAATACAACATAGTCAAATAATCTGATTTCAGCCAATGCCTGCGCTAATTTTCTAGGCTCGTCCTTATCCAGCTCCTTCATTGGATTGCCGGTCTTGACAGCGCAGAACTTGCATCCCCTTGTGCATACATCACCCATAAGCATGAAAGTGGCTGTTCCGCCGCTCCAGCATTCTGATATATTTGGGCAGTGCGCTGATTCGCATACGGTATGCAGGCTATGCTTTAGCAGGGTTTCTTTTATGCCGGAGAAATTTTCATTCTTTACAAGCTTGATTTTAAGCCATTCCGGTTTGATGAGTTGCTGGTGCATTTTAATCATTAGTAATCTATTTCAATATTCATCTGATTATGAGACCCTTAGAGACCAGTTCCTTAATCCTTTTCGGATTATAAGTCCATAAAACAGTGCCATCTTTATCTATAAATATTTTTCCTGATTGCTCCAGATAATCTAAAATTACCTGGAATGTCTGATACATCATTTTTTTAGGCAATTTTTTCCAAAGCTGGTATTTGCCGCATTCCTGGCTGTATTTTTGTATTGTTTTTTCTACCATAATCACAGATTCCAATGTCGGGCTATGCAAAATAGTTGCTTCTGCCATCTTATATAACTATATATAAGAACATATATATAAATTTTTCTATTCTAATCAGAGATTATACCACTCAAGAAGCTTTCTGAACATCGGGCTTCGGCATTTCCTGCCCAAGAGCCCATGCCTTCAGCCTTTCATATTTCTGGTTGCCGCATAATCTCTTGCCGGTCTTTTCATTGTAGAAAAAAGGAATTCCGCCGCAGAAAGTGCTTCCGTCAGGATTTTTATCGACTTCCTCAAGCCAGGCTGCATTTTCCTCATTGTGCCACACTTCTACATGCACAATATGCAGCCTAGTTTCCTTCTCAAGCTGCCCTATCAATGGGTCCATCTCCTTGCAGTGCACGCATTCCGTGCCTGAAAACATTACCAATCTTCCTTTATTTTCCTTGCTTATAGTTTCGCTCATATTTAATCACGGGATTTAAGGTATTTTAAAATGTTTTGGTTGCAATCAAAGCTCCGTAATAGCCAACCAATGAGCTTAATATCCCTATGAGGATTCCTCTTATAATATTTCTTATCTTTCCTTTTACATAGTAAGCAGCGATCACCAGCAAAACCCAGACAAGCGCGGCAAATGCAGTAAAAACAGCTTCTTTATAGAACATGCTGGTGAAAACAACTATGACCAGGCTTCTTGCTATGTGCATGCTGGAGTCTTTTATCAGAAAATAAAGAATGAATACTGCGATTGCCGCTATTGCCATCTGATAGACAAAAGAGTAATGGCTTCCTATTATGGATCTTGCAACAACAAGAAGATAAAATGGGATGCTGCCCAATGCCATTAAATCTCTTGCAAATTCCTTAAGCCATTTGCCCATGGATGCTTCTTAAAGTCAAGAATATATTAATCTTTTGAAAGAAATCACTTACTCTTTTTCCAAAAACACAGTATCGCCTGGAGTGAATGGCGGAGTCGAGAACAAAATGATCTCGACAGGAGCATCCCCTACCCTTTCAAAGCTGTGGGGGACTCCTGCAGGTATTGCCACCAGCTGCCCGGGCCCTACTTCGGCATTGACATCTCCGACAGTGCCTTTTGCCCTTCCTTTATAGACAAAAACAAAATGATTTTCTTTTGGATGCATGTGCAATGGTATTTTCTCGTCCAATCTTATAAGCTCAACACTTCCGGTTTCTGTTCCTGCCAAGACCGAATATTTGAAATAATCAGTCTCCAAATCCAGCTGCGCCATCTTCTTCGGGACATCAAAGATATCTGCCCGTAATGGCTTTCTTGTTAAGTCCTTAAAATCTCCTGGAAGAAGATAGCCTACGACCGCTCCTATAACAAACAGCAGAATGAATAGATTCCGCATTGTTTTTCTTTTCATGTTTCAGAGCCTTATCCTGGCAGTAATATAAATACTTTTTGGTAGTGGTTAAGAATTTTTACTACTGAAGAGAATGACAAAAGTAATATTTTATTAAACAATCCAATCCAAAATTATTTATAATAATCAGATTTACTTTTATTAATATGAAACAATACCTAGACGCTTTGCAATACGTCCTTGACAACGGCGCTGACAGGAAAGACAGGACTGGAACAGGAACAAGAGCTGTATTCGGGATGCAATTAAGATTCAATATGGAAAATGGCTTTCCCGCAATCACTACCAAAAAGCTTGCATGGAAAAGCGTTGTCTCTGAATTATTGTGGTTCATAGAAGGATCTAATGACGAAAGAAGGCTTGCGGAAATCCTGCATGGGACGCGAGACCAAAGCAAGAATACAATCTGGACAGACAATGCGAATGCTTCTTACTGGAAGCCAAAAGCCAGATTTGAAGGTGATTTGGGAAGAGTATATGGGGTGCAATGGAGAAAATGGAAAAATTCCGAAGGAAAGGAAATTGACCAGCTTGCAAATGCAATTGAAATGATAAAAACAAATCCGACAAGCAGGAGGATAATAGTCAGCGCATGGAATCCCGGAGAATTGGACAAGATGGCCCTGCCGCCATGCCACACATTCTTTCAGTTTTTTGTTGCAGATGGAAAATTATCGCTGCAGATGTATCAGCGCTCTTGCGATATGTTTTTGGGAGTGCCGTTTAATATTGCCTCTTACTCCTTATTGCTGCATATGATTGCGCAAGTGACTGGTTTAAAGCCGGGCGATTTTGTTCACACACTTGGAGACTCCCACATCTACCACAACCATTTTGAGCAGGTCAAAGAGCAGCTTTCAAGAAAGCCGTTTCCGCCGCCGAAATTATGGCTGAACCCCGAAATAAAAAACATAGATGATTTCAGGATGGAAGATATAAAGCTTGAAAATTATGAATTTCATCCTCCGATAAAAGCTCCGATGGCTGTTTAAACATTTTTAATTATCTTATTTAATATTTTTTAAATTTTTTATTATTGAATGTCATACGTCAATGTTAGTGCGGGTGATTTGTGAGCGAGTTCGCAACGAAGCTCACTCGCATGTCACTTGTCCAGCGCATGAAGAACTAAGAGAATAAACTGAAGGATAACCTTAAGTAAAATCATTTTAATAATTAAAGATTTCAATCCGCTCACTTCGTTCGCAATAGTTAGTGCTCGGGTTTCGCTGTCTGACAGGCGCTCAACCCTCGCCTATCTATAAAAATAAAAAAATTAATACAAAAATGACCCAAACAATATCCTTGATAGCGGCATTGGGAAAAAACAGGGTTATAGGAAATGAGAACCGGCTAATCTGGAAGATTCCTGCTGACATGAAAAGATTCAGGGAAATTACAGCAGGAAAATCTGTTGTGATGGGGAGGAAAACATTCGAGTCTATCGGAAGGCCGCTGCCCAAAAGGAAAAATATTATCATAACGCGGGATAAAAATTTTAAGGCTGAGGGCTGCATTGTCGTACATGCTTTAGACGGCGCCTTGAAGGCAGCAGGTGATGGCGAAATAATGATAATCGGAGGCGCGCAGATTTATGCCGAATTCCTGCCGATTGCGCATAAACTGTACCTGACAATCATAGACAAGGAATTTGAAGGCGATGCTTATTTTCCGGAATATGATGAAAATGAATGGAAAATACTCCGTAAAGAAGAGCACGAAGATGGCGGATTAATGTATTCTTTTGTTGATTTTGAGAGAAAGTAAGCCTACTGGAAAAATAAGATCTTGATCATCTGCACTATAAATCCCATAGCCCCTATTATAAGAATTCCAAGGCCGCTTACCTTGACTATTGTCTTGAACTCGATTGCATCGGGCTTTTTAGTGATTCTCAAAACCCTGAGGCATTCCCCAATGAATGATTTTGCCTTGTACTGCCATGATGCTGTGTTTTCCTCTTCCATGATAAACCAGAATATCGGCTTATTTAAAAAGCTTATTGAAGACTGGGTTTAATCG
Organism: Candidatus Woesearchaeota archaeon; assembly: GCA_016185845.1. Lineage (GTDB taxonomy): Archaea > Nanobdellota > Nanobdellia > Woesearchaeales > GW2011-AR4. Next base: position 21,631 of record JACPMV010000037.1, read on the forward strand.
CTGTTAAAAGACCGAATGAAATGAGGCGAGCGAGCCAAAGAGCGAGAGTTTTTTTACCGCCCCCAGAACCGTAAGTTATAAATAGGACTTAATCCTTTATACTATTAGCGAATAAAAATGACATCTGTATCACTTAAAACCATACATGAGGACTTAAGAAATCTACAAAAGGATATGCAGTTCATAAAACACGCTATTGCAGAGGATTTTGAGCTAAGCAAAGAAGCCAAAAAACAGCTAGAAGAAGCTAGAAAAACGCCTAGAGCTGAGTATATCAGCCAAAAAGATATAGAGAAAGAATTCTTAAGATGAGTTATTTTGTTGAATGGCAACCAAAAACTAGAAAGTTTTTGAAAAAGTTACCTAATGATATATCGGCTAGGATTGTTCTCAAAGTGAAAGAAGTGCAG
>JACPMV010000038.1 GCA_016185845.1 Candidatus Woesearchaeota archaeon
CTGCTTACTTTCTAGCTTTTTCTATTCTCCCCTTTAATAGGGCATCAAGGCTTTGGTCGTTGACCTTTATGACCTGCCACCTGACTCCGGGAATGTCTCCCTTGGAGCCGCCCATTGCGCCGCCTATGCATTCTATTATGACTTCATCGTGCTCGTCAATCATTTTTGTCGCGCCGTCCCTTGGGCAGAACGCAGTTACCTGCCTTCCGTTCTTGATGAGCTGGATTCTGACGCATTTTCTCATTGCTGAATTCGGCTGCTTGGCTTCAAGCTGCACTTTCTCAAGCACAATGCCCTTTGCCTGCGAAGCGCCTTCCAAAGGGTCTGCTTTTTCCTTCAGCCTTAGGGTCCTTTGTATGTACGGCCTGTAGTGCCACCTGCCAAAGCTTCTTCTTCGCTTAAGCTTTTTCCCTGCAAACAATCCTCTTGACTTGCTTCCCATATTATTCAGTAATTTTGGATGGTTTTTAAATGTTGCTCAAATAACCTTAATCTCCTTCACATCAAAATATCTTTTGACAATTTCCGTCAGATGATTTAAATTCTGCCTTTCCCTCCCTATCAGCATGGCCCTTGAATTTGAATCCCTTCCGTGTATTGTTATAATCCCGCCCTCATTCTTAACATCGGAAATTTCAGCAGGATAAGCGAGGTTTCTCACAAACTGCGCAACATCGCTGCTGAACTCGGCAAGCTTTACTTTTTTCTTCAGCTTATTTTCAAATTTTTTTATATTGGCGCCGTTTTTTCCTATTGCCCTGCCCATGTCATTTTCCCCGACTATGAACAGGACCTTGTCATTGCTTATGCAGTCCTTGACCTTTGCGCCGCTCATCGACTCAAAAAGCATCATAAGTTTTATCAGATCAGAATCGTACTTAAATCTGGTCACTTTGCCCCCTTGGAAACAGCAAGAACCGATATAGAAAATGGCTTCTTGCAGATTACTCCAAGCTCGTCATTTTGAAATTCGAGCTTTTGGAATTCTGCTCCCGCAAGCAGCGCATACCTGCTTATATTCTCTTCTACTCTGGCCGGGCAGTTGGCGCTTACCATTATCTTTCCGACTTTTCCGAGCCTTAGATTCTTTACGGCCCTTTTAGTGCCCAATATAATATCTCCTGCCTTAATCATTTTTTTTATTTCTGCTGATGTTATTTTCTTCGCCATTTTAATTTTAAGTTGTATTTATAATTCTTTTGACATTGATTGCCCCATTCTCTGACTTAGAGACATCAATGCTGTCTTCACCATATTGAAATTGTATGATTTTACTTGAAGCGTCTCTTACCGTATGGTCATATTCAACCTTTAAGTCCTGCATTGCGTTTGCAAGCCTCCTGTACAGGTAGCCGCTTTTAGGCGTTCTCAAGGCAGTATCCATCAATGAGTCCCTGCCGGTCATTGAGCCGAAGAAAAATTCTGCCGGAGTCAATCCTGTCTTGAACCCGTTTGCTATGAACCCGTGGGCTTCTGATCCGAAATCATCTTTTTTGAAATGAGACAAAGTCCTGCCTTCAAATCCTTTGTCTATCCTCTTGCCCCTCATAGCCTGCTGGCCTACGCAGGCAGCCATTTGCGCCAGGTTAAGCAGGTTTCCCCTTGCTCCTGACTCTGCCATTATCATCGTATGCGTTCTTTTGTCTGCAAACTGCGCAACTGTCTTTCCTGTTTCATTTCTTGCCTTGTTCAAAACTTCAAGTATCCTGAGCTCCAATGTTTCCTGAGTTGTTTTTCCGGGAAATGTTTCCAGCTTGCCTTCCCGGAACTGAGCTATCAATGAGTCAACTTCCTTCCTTGCAATGTCCAAATCGTCCCTTATCTTTGCTTTTGCGGATTCCGGCATATCAGTATCCGCAAGCGCGGAAGTAAATCCCACCCTCAGCAGGTATTCTATTCCGAGCCTGAAAATCTTTCCAAGCATATCTATGCTTGTGTCTTTTCCGTATTTCTGGTGTATATTTCTCAGCATAAGCCCTGACTCTTCACCAAGGGAATTCCTGTCCATGACTCCGGAAATAATTTTTCCCCCTTTTATAACGACATGCGTTTCCTTGTCGCACTTGTCTTTTGACCTGTCGCATGATCTTGAATGCCCCTCAAACTCAAAATCTTCAGGCAGCAGCGCGCTGAAAACTTCTTTTCCGCTGATAACTGATTTTCTCGGAAGCTTTGAAAATTCAGTCAATCCGACTGCAGAAAGCAAATCGATAGCGTCTTCTCTTTTCATTTCAGCGTCTTTTGTCAGCATGTAATTTCCGGATATTGCATCCTGGGTGCAGCCGATAATGCTCAGCCCGTACCTTAAGGATATGAGCTGCGTCTGGACTTCCATCAGGATTTCCGCTTCTGCCCTTGCCTCTTCTGTCTGGGGTATATGCAGGTTCATCTCGTCCCCGTCAAAGTCCGCATTATATGGCGTGCATACTGCCGGATTTAATCTTAATGTCTTGCCGGGCAGCACTTTTACCCTGTGGCACATCATGCTCATCCTGTGAAGCGATGGCTGCCTGTTGAATATTGCCACATCCCCATCCATCAGGTGCCTCTCAACTACATAGCCCGGCTGCAATTCCTCAAGGGAAGCTTCTTTTGTTTCTTCTGTTATTTTCTTTTTCTTTCCGTCGGGCCTTATGATATAGTTGGCTCCCGGATATTTTTCAGGGCCGTTCTCGACAAATTTTTTTAGATACTGCGTGTTCCATTCATTCACTTTTTCCGGAACAGTAAGCTTGTTTGCTATGGTAAAAGGAACTCCGACTTCAAACAGCTCAAGCATTGGATCAGGGCTTATTACAGTTCTTGCAGAGAAATTTGTTCTTTTTCCTGCCAGGTTGTGTCTTATCCTTCCTTCCTTGCTTTTTATTCTTTCAGTCAGCGTCTTCAGGGGCTGCCCGCTTCTGTGCCTTGCAGGGGGCAGCTGTGCTATATTATTGTCAAAAAAAGTTGTAACGTGATACTGCAGCAGGTCCCATAGGTCTTCCACTATTATTTCAGGCGCGCCCGCGTTTATGTTTTCAAATAATCGTTGGTTGATTCTGACAATGTCTCCCATCTTGTGGGTTAAGTCATCTTCGCTTCTTTCTCCTGATTCAAGCGTGATGCTCGGCCTCATTGTAACCGGGGGAATCGGCAGTACAGTCAGCACCATCCATTCAGGCCTTACAAAAGGCACCTTCAATCCAAAAATCTCGCAGTCATTATCGGGTATTTTCTCAAGCCTTGCCCTCACTTCAATCGGGCTCAGCCTCTTGTCGTCTTCAATGAATGTTGTGGGCTTCTCAAGGCTTAATTTTCTCTGCTTTGCCTTGCAGTTAGGGCATTTGTTTGCAGTCTTCAGGCTGGTAATTATTTCCTTTACTTTCTGCCTCCTGTCTTCAATCCCGCTTTCCTTCTCAATCTGGTCAAGAAGCTCCCTGGTTTTAGGTATTTTATTGTCCGGAATCAATATCCTGCCGCACTCCCTGCAGGTGCATTTAAGGATAGTCATTATTATATTGACAAATTTTATATGGATAATCGCCCTTGCCAGCTCTATATACCCAAAATGCCCGATGCACTCTTTCAGCTTTGAGCCGCATATCTTGCACCTTAATCCCGGGTCTATGACTCCAAGCCTTATGTCCATCAGGCCGCCGTCAACAGGATAGCCTTCCTTGTCATAAAGCTCCGGCGTGACAATCTTTGCAGACGCCATTTTCTTTATCATCTTCGGGCTCAGGACGCTGAACACAATGCTTTTGACCTGCTTGTATATGTGCTGCTCTTCCTCAATCCTTTCAGGCTTCGCTTCCTTTCCTTCAATAGCCTGCTTTACCGCATCAAGCTCCTGCTCTTCGATTTGTTTTGTTTCTTCGTCAGCCATTTTTGTTTGAATTTTTATTTTTTTTAATTTATGATTTATATTTTTATTATTGAATACTTAAAAATTTTAATTTTTAAGCAAAGCAAATCTATGATTTGCGAGTGCTCGAAAACTTATAGTTTTCGACATTCCCAAAAATCCAATGGATTTTTTAGGATTTTATTGATGTATTTTTTTAGATTAATTGGTGTTACTTCTCCTTGCCTTTCTTTTCCGGCGCCTTGACCGTCAGGCTTGGCAGCCCGGTCCCGATCGGCACGGGCTGGTTTACCATGACATTCTCAATAACTGAATTCAGGTTGTCAACTTCTCCGACTAATGCCGCATTGATTATGTGCTTTATCGGCGTCTCGAAAGATGCCCTTGCCAGGACGCTTGATTTCTCGCTTACAACGCCGTACCTTGTGATTCCCTTCAGTGTCCCGCTCACGCACATTGTGTCGGCAACAAGCATTATATGCCTTACATCAACATTCAGGCCCTGGCTTTCTATGACTTTGAATATTTCATTTATAATCGCCTGCCTTGCAGCCTCAATTCCGAGCACCTGCTCTATCTCAAAAATATTGTTTGTTGTTGTCCTGTAGGCATCAACCTCTTCAAGCTGCAGCACGTCTGCAAGGTTGGAGCCGGCAGTTATAATTATAAATTCTTCTTCCCTTTTTACAGGCAATACCTGGGATATTCCCTTGACACCCTTTACATTGATTTCCTTGATCTTTTCTTTTGTCTTGTAGGCGTCATTAAATGTTTCTTCCTTGCTTCTTGACTTTAAAGTTAGGGAGTCCTTGTTGTCCCTTATGTTATATCCCTTGAGCTGCTTGGTTATTGCATCCAAAACCTTGCCCATTGTAAGCTCAAGTTCCTTCATCTTTTCCCTGTCAAACTTGACTTCTATAGTGAAATCCGCAATGCTGATTGTAAATTCTGTGGAGATGTCCTTTAGCTTGGTTTCCTTGATTTGCAGCGCCAGCTGCCTGAGCTCCTCTATTTTCTTTCCGGTGGCATGCGGTTTTTTTAGGTATATTTCCATCATTGGGTTTTCAAGCGCCTTCCTTCCGTCTAGAATCTCGATTATTCTTGGCAGCCCCAAAGTTACGTTCATCTCTGCAACGCCGGCAAAGTGGAATGTGTTCAGCGTCATCTGCGTGCCCGGCTCGCCGATTGATTCTGCAGAAATCAGGCCGACAGATTCTCCAGGATGGACTTTTGCAGTTTTGTATTCACCATAAACTGCCTCCATTATTTTCTTCAGCTTTGTATCGCTGACTCCTTTAGGCAGATTGTTCCTGATTTCATCTACAATTTTTGATGTAAGCCTGTCCTCGTATTCTGAGATTATGTCTGCCATTTTCTACAACCTTTTTCTTAACAAGTAAAAGCTTGACCAAAAAGTGTGACATGTGAGCGAGTGAGACGAGCTCACTCGCAAGTCGCACGTCAAGCTTGAAGAGGCATAAAGCCTCTGTATTTTTCTTGTCATTTTTTTGTTTTGTTTTTTATTATTTTATTTTTTTGATGGTTAATGCGTTTTTCGTTAATGAATTTTTAGTTATTGTATTTTTTTGTTATTGGGTTTTATACCGTGATGAATATTTTATTTTGCCATGAAGCAATTTCAATACTTGCTCTCAAGCTGCAGTTTAGGATAAATTCCCAATGACTTGAATTCGTCCAGCATTAGCTTGAATGCATAGCTTATCTCAATATCATTCACTTCTGTGTTTTCGCCGCAGATCGGGCAGTATGACCTGTTCTTGTAATTATCCTTGATTGCAATTATTCCGCAGCTCTCGCACACAGGAACAACTGTCCTGTCAGAGTCAAACCGTTCTTTCAGCAGCAATGATGCTCCATGCGCAACAAAAGTGTCTTTTTCCATTTCTCCAAGCCTTAACCCGCCTTCCTTTGCCCTCCCTTCAGTGGGCTGCCTTGTCAGTAATTGTATCGGTCCGCGGGCTCTTGAGTGTATTTTGTTTGCAACCATGTGCTTCAATTTTAAGTAGTACATGTTGCCGATGAAAATTTTTGCCTGATACTGCTCGCCGGTCTGGCCGTTGTACATAGTTTCAACTCCGTTCTCCCTGAAGCCCAGAGACAGCAGCTCTTTTCTCAGCCTTTCTTCAGGCTCTGCATCAAATGTCGTGCCGTTGACATACCTTCCTGCCAAAGCCCCTACTTTTCCTGCCACCATCTCAATCAAATGCGAAATAGTCATTCTTGAAGGCACTCCGTGCGGAGAGAAAATCAAATCCGGAACAATTCCGGCTGCGGAAAAAGGCATGTCGCTTTGATTCACAATCAGCCCAACAATTCCTTTTTGGCCGTGCCTGCTTGTAAACTTGTCGCCTATCTCCGGCACTCTTTCGTCCCTTATCCTTACCTGGATAAGCTTGTTGCCTTCCTCGTTTTCCGTGAGCAGGACAAAATCAATTACCCCTTCCTCGCCGTGCTTCAGGTTTATCGAGCTTTCCCTTCTCGTGCTTGAAGCCAGGCTGTACTCCTCCATGGAGCTTAAAAATCTCGGCGGGCTTGTTTTTCCTATGACTACATCGCCTTCCTTTACTTTCGCTTCAGGATATATAATCCCGTCATCTTCCAAAAACCTGTAATCCTTCTCTGTTTTATATCCCTTGACATCCTTGTCAGGAACGCAGACCTGGTCTATCAATCCGCCTGCATACCTGAGCTCTTCTGCAATGCTTGGCCTGTAATATGTTGAGCGCCCTAGTCCCCTTTCAATTGAGCCTCTGTTAAGGATTATAGCGTCTTCCATGTTATATCCTTTGTAGCTCATTATTGCCACTATGATATTTTGCCCCGCCGGGTGCTTGTCATAGTCAGAAATATCATGTATTATTGTATTGACGATTGGCTTTTCAGGGTGGTGCAGCAGATTGACATCCATGTCCATCCTTACTGCAAAATTGGAGGCATAGAATCCGAGAGCCTGCTTCTGGTTTTTTGATCCCGCATTTAATCTTGTCGACTGGTTGAAGTTTCCGTAAGGGACAAGCGAAGTGCAGTAGCCGAGCATTGCAAGCGGAGTAATTTCAAGATGAGTATGCTCAGGAGTCAGCTCATTCTCGAAAAATGCAACCAGCGCATTTTCCTCTTCTGCAGCGTCCAGATATTCTATTATTCCCTGCCTGACAAGATCGGTCCATGAAATCTCATTTTTTTCCAGCTGTTTTATGTGTCTCTCTGTGAGCAATGGAACTCCGTCTTTAACTATTATCAGAGGCCTTCTTGCCCTCCCTTTTGAGCTTTCAATGTGTACCTGGCCGATCTTATCTTTATAAGTGACATTAAGATTTTCCGAGACAGATCCTTTTCTTCTCTCTTCACGGATATTCTGCACGAATTCTATTGGGTTGTCAACTGTTCCCGCAAATTTGCTGTTCAGGTATACTTCCGCCATTTTTGTTTTTGATTGAATTTGTTTTTTAATTTTTTATTTGTTATTTTGATTGTTTTTTAATGAGTTTTTCGCTAATTTCCTTTTTTTGTTATTGGACTTCCAGTTAATGTTCGAACGTTATTGGATTTTGATTTTGTTGAATTATTTTTCATTGAAGATTTTACCTTATGACCTTCAAATTCAATGCCTTTAATGATTTTAAAACTTCTTCTTCGCTTGAGTCAGCTGAAATCGTGCAAAGCAGTGCAAGATTTTTTCTCAGGCCTATGTTTGTCCCTTCAGGAGTTTCTATCGGGCACAGCCTGCCCAGGTGCGTTGAATGAAGCTCTCTTGCCTCAAAATTTTCCTGGGAAGCGCTTAACGGGCTTACAACCCTTTGAAGATGCGACAAGGTCTCTAGATAATTCAGCCTCTGTATTCTCTGGCTTATTCCCTTCCTGCCGCCAACCCAGACTCCGGTTGCCATTGATGAATATATTCTCTGAGTCAGCAGCTTGTCCCTGATTATTACCTTGATTGACGGAAACTTTCCCCTCTTCACAATTCTCTGGAAGTTATAAAGAAGGTCGCCAATCAGCACTTTCAGGTTCAGCCTTATCAGGTCTGCAAGCAAATCGCCGCTCATTTTCAGCCTCTTGTTGGCATAGTGGTCTTTGTCATCCATTCCAAGCTCGCCGTTTGAAGCAAGAAGGTATTTCTTGAGCATTTTGCACAGGTTATATGCCTTGTATATCCTGTCTTCCTGCTTTATCCCTATATGTGGGAGCAGGTATTTGTCAAGAATTTCCTTCATTCTCTCAATCCTGACTTCTTTTGACTGGGTTACTCCGATCTTCTTGGCCATGTAATCCAGAGCCTCTTCCTCGTTCTTTATGCTGACAAACTCAAGAAGGTTGATTATGACTTCATCAAACTGCCTTTCTGCCGAGATGGTTTTTGTTATTTCTTCGTCTTTAAGCAGGCCAAGCGCCTTGATCACTACAATGATCGGGATTCTTTTTACTCTTGTGAAAGTAAGGTAGAACAAGCCGTCTTTCATCTTTTCAATTGTATGGGGTATCTTGTAAGAGCCGTATTCTGAAAATAATTTGCCTACAAACTCGCTTGGGCCTGTTGAGTCCCTCTCAACCAAAAATTTGTTTGAAGCAAGGTCCTCGATTGTAATCAGTACTTTTTCTGTTCCGTTGATTATGAAATATCCGCCTGGCTCGTCAGGGTCTTCTCCCTTGGCTATCAGGTCGTCCCTGCCTAGCTTGTGCAGGTGGCACCACTTGCTTTTCAGCATTATAGGAAGGTTTCCTATCTGGGTGTCAAAAGACTCCCTTTGGACGCCGTTAATATGCGCTGAAACTGTTATCCATGTAGGGGCAGAATAAGTTATTTTTCTGAGCCTTGCTTCCATGGGATAGATGTTTCTCGAGGATCCGTCGGCCTCTATCATCTTCGGCTTCTCAACCCATATTTTATCCAGCTTTATCTTGAATTCGTCTATGTTGTGGGGGATTATTGTGGGGATTATCTCCTTGTTTTCCTCGATGATGTTATTGAGCTCTTTCTCTATGAAATTGTTGAAAGAGTCTATATCCGAATCTACAAAGCTCTGCTCCTGAAAATATTTTTGTATCAGAATTTTCCCGTATTTATACATCCGTTACCACCCTGTAAAACAAAGATTCTCCCGCAGTAGGGCTTTTTCTCGTTATCTTGATAGTATCGCCAGGCTTCGCATCCAGCTCCCTCAGGGATGCGTCTGTCCTCAGTATTTTCGGCATCTCCTTAGAAGTTACATGATATTTTTCAAATAACTGCGCTTTTTCCTTTTCGCTGAGCTTCGAGTGCTTTGGCGTCAATATGTGCTTGTCAACCTTGAATTTTATCTTTTTCATCTTTTGAATTATCACTTCTCCAAGCAATCGCTTACTAAAATCTCAAAAATCGCAAAGTTACAATAAATATTTACGATTTTTGATGATGCTCAAAAACACACGCACCCGTAAGTGCGGTGTGTTTTTGACAAGTGGGCCGGACGAGATTTCCGGTCTTGCTTTTTCAAGCATACTCTGTTTTCGGACTCGCGACCACCTGATTAAAAGTTTCACCCAACAGCTTTTTCAAGCTTTTTCACAGGTGCTCTACCAGGCTGAGCTACCGGCCCATTGATTTGAATGCGAGTTGCTTAAACGAGCATTCTCGCTTTGCAACGGTAAAACGCCCTGGTCGGGAGTTTCAATCATAATTTCTTGAAATTATTGTGTTTGAACCCGAGTCGGAGCCGTTCTGCACTATGCAGTTGACAGGGCTCCATGATAGTTCCTGCAGCTCTATTTTCTGCCTTTTCCATGCTGATCCAGGCTACACTACCAGGGCAGGTATTTTGGTGCAATAACACACCCTCTTCGACTGAAAAAGGCATAGTGATCCCAGCTATAGATAAGGCTAAGTTATAATCATAGCAATTAGTCTATAGAAGGATTTTTCATTAGATTTGGGATAACGAAGTTATTTATAAAGGTTTTGGAAATTAGTATTATATCTATCCGATATTACTTTCTGAGTTTACTTATATATAAATTTGTTGTTTATAAGGTATATGCCTGGATTATGATTACAAATCTTTAAATATTACCCTTAAATCCATAAATTTGATGAAAAGAAGCTCCCGTCGCTGGAAAAAAAAGCAGCAGATGCGCTGGAAATGGCAGCGCAAGCGAATGAAGAAAGAGAGAAGGCTGAGAAAACAGCACAGGGGAACTTAAGTTAGTTCTTTATTTTGAGTTGGCGATAAATTTTTAAGTTGTTTATTTATCCAAGGTATAATGATATGGACTAGAAGAGTAGTCATACGCTTAACTGCTTTGGCATGTGCTTCTGCGCTAGGTTATGGGGCGCATTATCCATTTGAAAACTTCTCAAGAAACGTGCCTCAAGTAGATGGCAAGGTTCCTACAGATTTGCATACCCACGTAGGCAGAAATCACAATGAAGACAGGATTGCTGAAAAATTAAGCCAAGGGCTTGCAGAAGATAATCTACACAGCGGCGTGCTTTCTGTGGACGATGTGGCAAATTATCATGGCGCGCAATGGATTGACAGGGGGCTTTTAGGCAGGATTGAATATAACGGGCGCACCGGGTATTTTGCAAAAGCCCAGGAGATTGGCCCAAAACATCACATCCTTGCATTATTTTGCCCAAAAAGATTAGATGATTACGAAGATCCCAGAAGAGCTGTTGAAGAAATAAAAAAGCAGGGCGGGTTGGCTATTTTAAATCATCCTTATATTGTAAAGCCCAATGGAAGCCCGCTGCCCAGAATGGCAAATGCCCAAGAGGAGAAGGTTCTTTATGATCTTTGCCAGATGGTTGATGAAATTGAAGTGTTCAACGCAAGCGCATTAAGCTTAACTCCCTTAGCAATAGGCGAAGCCAATTTATTAGCGCAAGAGCTTTTACGCAAAGCCAATCAAAATGGGCGTTCTTTTAAGGGAGTGGCGGTTTCTGATGCACACCATCTGCTTAGGGAGGTATTGGCTGCAGGAATTTTATTGGAAAAAAATAACCTCTCAGTGGAGGGAATTAAAGAGTCCATTAAGTCTGGAAATTTTAGCAGATATGAACAGCATATATCGCGTGCAGAATTATTAGGCGGGTATCTCCTGACAAGATAAGAAGGCATAAGATATATCATAGAAAACTATAAATAAGAATTCTGTTTGCTTTTCCTTAGGTGGTTTAAATCTCAATGATGAATGATATTTCAAAGGCTGACCCTGAAATTTACGAGTTATTGAAGAAAGAGCTGGAAAGGCAGCAGCACGGCCTTGAGATGATTCCTTCTGAAAATAATGTTTCAAAGGCTGTTATGCAGGCAATGGGCTCTGTTCTTACAAACAAATATTCTGAAGGCTACCCTAAAAAAAGGTATTACGGCGGAAACCAGTTTGTTGATGAAGTTGAGATTTTGGCAATAGAAAGGGCAAAAAAAATATTTAATGTTGCCCATGCCAATGTACAGCCTTATTCAGGAAGCCCGGCAAATTTCGCGGTTTATATGGCAGTGATGCAGCGAGATGACGTAGTTATGGGGTTAAATCTTTCCGACGGTATATTGATTTGGAGGAAGTCGAAAGGCTTGCTCTTGAGCACAAGCCAAAGCTGATGTGGGTCGGCTTCACAGCTTATGCAAGGGAATTTCCATTCGAGGAATTTGGGAAAATTGCTGACAAGGTAGGCGCTTATCTTGCCGCTGACATTGCGCACATTTCAGGATTGGTCGCTTCCGGAGTGCATAAAAGCCCAATCCCTTATGTCCACATTGTCACGACTACGACTCACAAGACTTTTAGAGGCCCAAGAGGCGGCATTATAATGGTCACTCAGAAAGGCCTTGACAAGGATCCTGACTTAGCTAATAAAATTGACAAGGCTGTTTTTCCGGGCTTGCAGGGCGGCCCGCATGATCATACGACAGCAGCCATTGCAGTTGCATTGAAGGAGATGATGCAGCCTGAATTCAAAGTTTATTGCCAGCAGATTGTAAAAAATTCCAAAGCTCTTGCAAAATCGCTGATGGAAAATGAAATTAAAGTCGTGACGAATGGAAGCGACAATCATTTGATTTTAGTAAGTTTGACTAACTTTGGAAAAGGAAAGGGAATCTTTGCGCAGGAAGCCCTTGATGAGGCAAACATAACGATGAATAAAAATACAATTCCTGCTGACCCAAGCTCTCCATTCTACCCAAGCGGAGTAAGGATGGGCACCCCTTCATTGACTACAAGAGGGATGAAAGAGAAAGAAATGGAATTGATTGGAAAATGGATTTCTGAAGTTGTTCACGAGATTAAAAAATATGAGCTGCCTGAAGACAAGAAGCAGATCAATGATTACTTAAAAAAATTCAGGGAAGAAATCAAGAACAACAAGAAAATCCATGAAATAAAAAATAATGTCGTTGAATTGTGCAGGAAGTTTCCCTTGTATCCTGATTTTGATGTTTTGAGATGAAAAATTTTTAATTTTATGGGAGAGGTAGTTAAAAAGGAAATTGAATATAGAGAGAATATGGTTAAGGCTAGAATTGCCGAAACTTTAATTGAAGAACTTTTTCTACAACTCGGATATTCTGTTTTTAGATATGGTATGGAAAACACTGTTCCAGGTATAATGAATTTGCTTAAAGGTGTAAGAAGTGATGTTGCAACAGACATAAAAAGAATGCCAGACCTTGTTGTACAAAAAGATAAAGATGTGTACTTTGTTGAAGTTAAATTTAGGAAAGATGAAAAGTTTGAATTTAATGATCTGCCGAAAGATTATCCATATGAAAATTGTTTTTTTATAATTGTTTCTAAAAAACATATAAAATGTTTGAGTTATAATGATTTAAAAGAAGGTAAAAAAATAAACCCGTCATGTCATAATTATTTAGGAAGTAGAAAGGAATTTGATTTAAATAAAGAAGTGATTATAAATTTTTGTAATTTTGCTGTAAAATTTTTTGAAAACGTAGAGTAATGGTTACTCAGATAATTTTATATATACATTGAGTATTAAATCTTATAAAATGTCAGCCAAAATCATTGACGGAAACAAGATTGCGAAAAGTATTATAGAAAGCGTAAAAAATAAAGTCAAGTCTATGAAGGAAAAGCCGGGATTGGCATTGGTGATGGTCGGCAACAATCCTGCTTCTGAAGTCTATGTCAATTTCAAGGAAAAAGACAGCAAAGAAGCCGAATTCTACTGTGAAAGGTACAATCTTGATGAAAAAACAGGCGAGATGGATTTGCTGAAATTGATTAATGAGCTGAACAGAAATCCAAAAATTCATGGAGTTCTTGTGCAGCTGCCGCTGCCTAAGCACATTGATGAAAAGCTCGTGACAGACTCAATTTTACCGCACAAAGATGTTGACGGGTTTACTTCATTGAACCTTGGAAACCTGCTGTCTGAAAAAACAATTCTCGCGCCTGCAACTGCGATAGCCGTAATCAAGCTGATTGAGTCAACAGGAACAAGGATAGAGGGAAAGAATGCAGTTGTTGTCGGAAGAAGCAATATAGTCGGAAAGCCTGTTGCACTGATGCTTCTTGAAAAGAATGCGACTATCACAGTATGCCATTCAAAGACAAAAAATATTGCCGAATACACAAAAAAAGCAGACATACTTGTCGTTGCAGTCGGAAAGGCAAATTTGATAAAAAAAGATATGGTCAAGGAAGGCGCTGTTGTCATTGATGTAGGGATCAACAGGATTGGAAATAAACTAGTAGGCGATGTTGATTTTGAGAATGTCAAGGAAATTGCCGGATTCATAACTCCGGTTCCAGGCGGCGTTGGCCCTATGACAAGGGCAATGCTTATGGAGAACACTTTGAAGGCTGTGGAATTAAGCAGTAGAGTCTTACAATGATTCAAAATCTGGAGCTTCCGGTCATTGAAGTAAATCAGGAAACCCCAACAATCAAAAGCATTAAGCTTGAAAAAAACAGTCTTGGCTACAAGCCCGGGCAGTATGCAATAGTTGAGCTTGAAACAGGCGATGAAGAGAATACTCATCCGTTGTCAATCGCTTCGTCCCCGACAGAGGATTTTCTTTTGTTCTCAACAAAAATATCAGAAAGCTCCTTCAAGAAAAAATACAGTCAATTGAAAATAGGCGACAAAGTAAAGATAAAAGGCCCGATGGGAATGTTTGTCCTGAGAGAGGATGCAAAAAACATTGTCTTTCTAGGGGGCGGCATCGGAATAACCCCCTTTCGAGACATGATAAAATACGCAACAGACAAAAAGTTGCAGATAAAGCTGACTTTGATGTATTCAAACAGAGTTCCTGCGGAAATCTGCTATAGGGGTGAATGGGATTTGTGGCAGAAGCAGAATCCAAACTTGAAAGTTATCAATACAATAACTGATGATCCAAGCTGGCAGGGCAGAAAAGGAAGAATAAGCGAACAAATGATAAAAGAATTCTGCAGCGACCTGAACAACACTCTGTTTTACATCTGCGGCCCGCCTGCAATGGTTGAAGGATTATCGCAATTATTGAAGTTGATGAATATCCCGCAGCAGAACATCAAGATTGAGAAGTTTGCGGGATATTAAGATACCTTCACAATCTTTCTGGTAAGGCTCCTGTGCACATAAATAGAGAATTCTTTTTCTATTTTGAATCTTGACATTTTTAATAATTTTTTATAATCCACATAGCTCGGAAAAACAATCACTGCCCTTTTCTTTAGCTTTTTCCTGAGGTTCTTTAGAAATGATAGGTAAAATTTTTCCAGGTTTTTGACGAAATTTTTCACTTCGGTCTTTTTATTGATTCTGTTTTCTTTCCGAAAGCCATTTTCATTGGTTAAGATAACGTTTGAATTAAGGCCATAAGGCAAATCAGTAACAGCATAGTCAAACTTATCGCTTATTTTAAGGGCATTTTGCCTTTTAATCCTGTATTTTTTAATATTATAATGCTTTAAATTCTCAATGCAGCCGTTTATCATTAGTTTATCTATGTCGTACCCGATTGATTTGCTATTCATCAATCCTGATTCCATCATAATCCCCCCTGTGCCGCAAAATGGATCCAATAAGGTTTCATTTTCTTTAATGCCCGTCAAATTAACCAGGGCCCTTGCCACTTTCGGATGCAAAGAGCTGGGATGTGGAAAAGGCCTTAAGTGGGATCTTCTTGACTCAAAATCTTCCTTGTTTGTATAAATCAGCAGCCCGCAATAAGCCTTATCCTTGATTATAAATAATTGGATTAAAGTTTTTGGATTTTCAAGGCTGACTTTTGGATTTTGAACTGAACGCCAGATATATCCCGCCAGTTTTTTTTCTGAGACGGGATTTAAGATTTTTTTATTTTTAATTTGTTTATTGTGTTTTACGTTATTGGGTTTATCGTTAAAATCATAAATTCTCAGGCAAAAGCTAGGTTTATAGAATGAATTCCAGCCGAAACTTTTCATTGTTTCAGTTAAATCATTGATTTTGCATTCAAACAGAAGCCTGTAAACTGATTTGGTCAATGCAAGCCTTTTTACAAGCTTTTCATCTAACTCCTCATTTAAATTAGCAATCAATAATCTGTCAGCTAATCTGTGATTTTTAATATCAAGCAGGCTGACAATCTCTTCTTCTCCCAAGCTGATATAATCACCTGATAAAAAGAAAATATGTTTCATAGAAAAAAATAATCAGATGCTAATAATAAACTTATCTTTTTCCTTTAGCTTTATTTATCTCTTTCTTTTGGAATCCAAATACCGAGAATCCTTTATAGCCAAGATAAATCAAGACGGCCAATGCAATTCCCAAAATTATGAACCTTGCCCAGTCTGCAAGCTCGCTCCAGTAATTCATCGTGCCATAGATTATTGTTAAAACTCCGCCGCCAAATAGGCCTGCGCTTACGCTCATTATGCCCAAAACAGCGCCTATTACAATGGAGACTATTCCTACAATGCCGCTTATGATGAAAACATTTCTGAAGTAAATATTTCTAGCTTTCTGGTAATCCCTGTTGCAGGACGTGCATTCTTTTGCAATCTGGCAGCCTTTTGCATCATATTCATATATTATATCGAGCTTATTTTCTGCACAGTTTTTTCTGAATTCATCGTATTTTGTATTGGTCTGGACGCAGATGTTTTCATTTGGTTCTTTGACTCTGTAAGGGTAGGGACTGGAATACCCATCATAAGATATTACATCAATAAGGACAGCTGGCTTGCAGAAATTCTCATACTTTGGCTCTTTGTAGAAAGCCTTGATGCCGAACACCACGAAGAAAACAAATATTATGGCAATACTAAACCCCAATATGGTTTCCTTGATCTTGAATGGCATATCTCTCATGAATAACTCAAAGTATAAATATCTATTTATTTTCCATATAGAAACCAAAAATATATAAATAAGTAAATTATTACCATTTTTATGAAGAAAGGGCGCCCGGTAAAATCCGAGATAAGGCAGAATGTTGTCGAGATACTTCATTTCATACCAAAGGCATACGGCTATGAAATCTACAAGGTTTATGTCGCAATATTCCCTAAAGTAACTCTTAGGAGCATTTATTATCATTTGAAGAAAGGGATTTCTCTCGGAGAATTTGTTGTCAACAAGATTGAAAAGGAAAAAGGTGATTATTCCTGGGGCGGTGAGGCTGAAAAGATTTATTATGCTCTTGGCCCTAATGCAAAGCCGACAGGTAATGACAGGGTAAAAGAGTATGTTGAGAGCAAGAAGCAGTGATTTTTCTTAATTAAACAATCCAAACAGCCCAAACCCGGCTCCTACATTCATCAGGATAATTAAAAAGAATACCAGGCTCACATAAGTCAAAACTTTATTACCCTTTTTTTCTCCGAAATATTTGTGCAAAGGCAGCTGCAGCATCCTACCGCCGTCAAGAGGGCCGATTGGGACCAGATTGAAAAGGCCTATTCCAAAATTTAGGATATATAGGAATATAAAAAGCCCTGTAGCCCATGATATTGAATTCGGCAGGAACTCGCCGTATTTTGCTTTGACATCTTCTTTTATTTTCGTGCTCTGCTCAGGCTGAGAAATTCCCATGAAGGCAGCGCTTTCATTCTCTGGATTTTTTTCCAGCTTGATTTTATAGCTTGATTTGTCTGTTTTTATTGCAACAATATCTCCTGGCTTTTTGCCGCCGAGAACAGAAGTCATATTGCCAAGGTACATAATCTGATTATTGTCAATTTCCTGTATAATCTCGCCAACCCCTATTCCGGCATTTTCCGCGGGATACGTCTTATTGCCTGATTTATAGTAATCTGAGAATTTTACGCCGTTAGGCTCTATTACTGCATTGACTAAAGGCACCATGAGAAAAGAAAGAACAGCCAAAAAAACAAAAGCGGTTATTATATTTGCCAGAGGCCCTGCTGCAAAAACGCTTAATTGCTCCTTATGGCTTCTTTTTCTCAGCTCTTTTTCATCAGGCTCTACAAAAGCAGCAGGGATTATTGGCACAATCAGGCCAAGAAAGGCAAACCCGCTTGACTTTACTTTAAGATTATGCGCCCTTGCAACAAGCCCATGGGAAAATTCATGTACAACGGCAATCACAAATATAGATATTATCCAATAGAAAAATGGCACGTAAAAAATCCCCTTTGCCTTTATTGGCAGTACTAATCCAACTCCTGCAGCCGCCTCTGGCCGGGTGATTGCCGGAATAAGGTCTCTCACCAAAAAAAAGCAGATGAAAGCCATCCCCAAAAACCCTATAAAAATCCCTAAATATCCAAGATACTGCACAAGCTTCCTGAATTTCTTTGCAGCAGAATCCATCAGGCTTATTCCGATTTTTGTCCTGTACATCGAAAAATAAAGAAAATAGGGAATAACCTGCTTTGTGTCAAGTTTTTTTCTTTTCAGGTAAACAAAAACTGCCAATAAAGCCAAGAAAACTATTGCGGCAATAGTCTCAAAATCCATTTTATTTACTTCTTTCTGACTGCCTTGAACATCCTGCTGCCGCATCTTCTGCAGCTTACCTTGCCCTGTATTATCTTCATGTTTGGGGATTTTATCTTAGTCTTGCATTTCCTGCATATGAAAACATTCCTGAATTTCCTTATTTCTGCTTCTGGAAACTTAACCATTATTCAGCACCTTTAACCTGCTTTATCACTCTTTCGTTCAGTATTACCCAATAAAGCACATAACTTCCTTCAGTTACCTGCCCTTTAAACTCTTCAGGTACTTTCAAGTCAAATGTCTCGTAAGTCTCTGCATCCATCACATTTGCCATGTCCCCCTGGACAGACAAAACCTGGGCATTCCTTTTTTCTATGATAGGGACTTCGACATTGTCATGGCCCGGCATGACCTCAATCCTTTTTTTATCATCAACAAGCCCAACTGCTGAAATCCTGACTTTTGTATGGCCGTGCTTGCCCGGCTTTGAAATCTCCGTGTCAACAACCTTGCATGCCACGCCTCCCATGAGTATGAAGCTGCCTTTTTGTATCTGGTTGGCGCCGACCATCTTCGTATCTGACATAAAATCACCTTTTTGAGATTAAGATTGAATTGGTTAAATGCATAATTTATAAAGGTTGTGATGATGTTAAGTAAATAATCAGTGTCATGAAAAAATCCAGCCAGACATGGCTTCGACGGATTTTTTCGCCATGCTCAAAAATCCTACTCGGCACCCCGTAAGGGACGTCCCCCGCCTCGTCTCGCCATGGCTGGATTTTTCCGTTGGGCGAAAATTGAGTGCAGAACAAAAATCAGTTACGGAGTTCTGATTTTTGTTTTGCGAATAGGCTTTTCACCAAGAAAAGCCGTATTTGAGCCCATTATTTTAAGATAATTTATTTTAAAGTACATTAAGAAAATCAGAATTATTCCTTGACTGCCAGCTTGATGTCTTCAGGCTTGACAGTTTTCCTGCCGGCATGCTCTGCCAGCTTTATAGACTTCACGGCAATGTCATATGCAATTTCCTCAAGCGCATTTTTTAAA
>JACPMV010000050.1 GCA_016185845.1 Candidatus Woesearchaeota archaeon
AAAACAGAACCATTTCTAAAGAGGTGGTTCTACATAAGTATAATATTCATAAGATATTATACAATAATAAAACAACAAAACACTTGGAGGTGTTTGTAAGATGAGATTTCAAAAAGCTATAAAGAGGATGATTGCGTTAGGAACAGGAGCAGTAATGCTATCCGGTTCAGTATTCGGTGCAGCAGATTTGGCTAATTACCCTATGCCGTTTATCAAAGACGGTAAATTCAGCGGAGTTCTAGTTGTCGGCGACAAGGCAGCAGCAGAAGACGTTATCGGAATATCCGATATTCATTCAGGCCTGCAGTTCGCAGCAGTAAAGAAAGTAACAACAACCTCAGCAGGCGCTGTTTCAGTTGAAGGCGATGCCTGGAGAGTAGGAACATCAAACCACCTTGAGTTGAGCCAAGACGGTAACACAGCTGATTATGTAGAAACATTAAGAAACATTACAACATTCATTGATAAAAGCAACCTGAAAGCATTAGCATCTGGCGAAGTTACAAACAATAAAGTAACCTCACCTTTTAACCAGTATTTTTACTTGTTAGGGCCGGGAGCAGAGACTGCATTGGACACCGGATATGTAATATACTCAGAAGACGATGACGACCACACAGCAGATTTCCTATATTTCAAATCAGGAAAGGAAATCGGAAGATACCTGATTGAGTTTACAACAGCAATGGAAAGCGATGTTGACGACTCAGCTGGATCATCTTCATCAACTGGTTTGTTCTTAACAGACTTTCAGGATGTTGATTTAACATTGTTTGGCAAGAAATATACAATAGTAACTGCAAAGAGAACCACAACAGTAGGTAATAATGTTGTCTTAACATTGATGGGAGGAGCAAACAAAGACACTTTGCTAGAGCAACAGACAAAAACTTACACCATAGGTGGAAAGACTTACGAAACTACATTAAACTTCGTTGATGCAGATGAAGCGCAATTCGTAATCAACGGCCAAACATCAAGAAAGATGAAAGATGGAGACACAGACAAGCTGTCAGATGGCACAACTGTTGGTGTAACAGATGTGTTGTACCAAGACTATGCTGGTGGTATCCATAGCGCAACATTTTTCATCGGCGCAAACAAGCTTGAAATGAAAGATACAGATATAACAGATGTTCAATCTTCAAATGCGCTAAAAGTAGATGACAATTCAATAGCCGATGCATTTGTTATCATTGAAGGATCAGACACAAATTCTACCTTTAAGATAACAAGGATACACGTCAACATGACTGCTGATGACAACTTTTTCGTTCCAGCAAACGGAAAGCTTAGCGAAGCAATTAAAACAGCAGGCGGTTCAAGCGCAGAGCCTCAAGTATTGTTCACAGAGAATTGGGACATTGATTATAAAGGACTGGAAAAAGTCAGTTCTGAAAAAATAAAGCTTTCAACAAGCGGCTCAAGC
This sequence comes from Candidatus Woesearchaeota archaeon, assembly GCA_016185845.1. GTDB lineage: Archaea > Nanobdellota > Nanobdellia > Woesearchaeales > GW2011-AR4. The sequence continues at coordinate 1,430 of JACPMV010000050.1, forward strand.
CAGTATAATTTAGTCTTTCAGGATGGAGATAACAAAAAAGTAGAGGTACCAGTGGCAAAAGCTACAGCGGCAAGCGTATTGGTAATGGGTGATACTGACAAAGATTTTATAAATGTTGAGAACTCAACAATCACCAAAGATGATTACCTAGTTGTCACAGATGGCTCAAGAAAAAGGGGAGAAAGAAAGACATATATACTGCAGTATAAAGGCGCAGACAAAATAACTAACGACAATCCTGTGTTAAGATTTAAGAACTTGGGTTCAGGAGACACTATTGAGCAAACCTTTAGCGCAGGTACTGGCGCAGGCCATCAGCAATTAGCTACAGTTAAGGTAGGTGGAGCTGACTTCAGAGTATTCAACATTAGCGGAATAACAGCTAACGACTTTAACATACTTGTAGATATGGACGCAAGCGGAGCTATAAATGCAGTACCAAACCAAACAGTGAATATAACCACATATGGCGGAGCTGAAATTGGTTTCCAGACCAATGGAACCGCTGCTGGCGGGCGTACTAAGTTAGATGGTATAAACATGACCATAAAAACACCAGACGCAGCGTATGATGGAAATGCTAAAGATACAGTAGAGAATATACGTCCGATTGACCTTGCGTTTGGTATAACTGCAGATTCAAATACCAAGGTTGCATTGGCAGTGTTATCGGGTTTCTCAGACGGTCAGCTTGGACAAAGAATAGGTGAAAAAACACCTGATGGAGAAACTAATATACAGTATGGCTACACAAGCTATGGTGCTTTTTTAACAAGAAATTCACCAGCAAGCGAGCCTGGGTATTTTGATGTTGATTACCCCGCAAGCCAGAGATATGCAATGGTTTATGTAACCTCAAAGGGAGCATCTTTCAGCGAAACTGGGGTGTCTTCAACAGACGCAGTGACTGTACAAAGAATCCAGGTTGGAGCAGCAAAGCTAGCATCAGAAGTATCTGATGTAAAGGCACAGAATACCATCCTAGTAGGAGGCCCATGTGCTAACACAGCAGCTGCAACAGTTCTTGGAAACCCAGTTGACTGCGCAGAAGGATTCACGCCTGGAGAAGGCAGGGTTGAGCTGTACGAGCACGCAAATGGCAATGTTGCAATGCTGGTAGCAGGTTACTCAGCTGTAGACACAAGAAATTCAGCAGCAGTTGTAGCTAACTACGGCGACTACAAGTCAAGCCTAAAAGGCACGAAGGTAGTTGTCAAGAAAGTCAACAACCAGCTGACAGTGGCTACGCCAGCAAGCGCTTAAGGGTTTAAACCCTTTATTTTTTCTTTCTTTTTTTATCTTTATTTTAACTGATGTTTCTGATAAGTCTAAAAACTGCAAGAAATAGTATATATGGCTTAATTCAGCAATTCTCCCAAGAAGACATTATGTTTTGTCCTTTGGATCCTTAACTTTACTTTTTCCCCTATCTCTTTATAGCAGTTAGGCACTGATATCAGCCTTTCTTTTGCCACAGCAAGCATCTCGCTGCCTATCCTGCCGGGCAGAACAATCTCAGCTTCAACAGTCTGCCCTTTTCTAAAGGGCTTTGGAAGCTCAGGCAGCTCCTCAACATCAAAGGCTGATTTGTCAAATATGAGCTTAATATTATGCTCTTTCTCAAGCTCCCTCATTTTGCTGTAAAAAGTATCAAATGACTCTTCTTTGGCCGGATTCCTGCCAAACCTGTAATTAAGCATATTTTGCACCCCTATTGGCGGGCAGCTCTTGCCGGCACCTATTTCATTGGCAAATTTGGCCAGTTTAGGAATCTCGTCATCATTGTAGCCCGGCATCCATACAGGCACAATTATCAAGTCCATCTTGGTCTTTGGAATATACTTTGCTATTTCCAGCACTTTGTTCAGGTTGTAAGGGTGGCCTGCCAACAAATTCGCTTTTTGGGGGTCCAAAGCGTGCAATGAAAGATTCATCCTTGTCAGCCCCGCATCTGCAAGCTCGTCAACATATTGCTTAGTCAAAAGCAGCCCATTTGTGTCAATAGAGCTTGTCTTTACGCCTTTAATGGACATTATGTCCCTAACCAGCTCCACCATGTCAGCATAAAGAGTAGGCTCGCCCTGGGCATTTATGTGGGCATCTATATTGCTGCTATTCTTGAACTCAACAATCTTCCTGAACTCCTGCACCAGGTAGTCTTTCTCGACGACAAAATCAGTTTTTCTTCTTGACTTTGGCCCTTCGTCAACAGAGCAGAAAATGCAGCTTATGTTGCAGCTTGTAATCGGCTTTACCTCTATTATGTTAGATCCCCTGTCCACCAAGCCAAAGTAATTGGTGCCTATAAGGGGTATATTTGAAGAAGAGTGAATATAATATGTGTTTTTATTGTTTAGGCGGTTTTTCATGTTTTTGAAAGCATTCGCCAGCAAAAACTCAAATTTCTTTCTTGCATTGTTTTCCGAGAGATTGCTGAAGCTTATAGAATTCCTGCCTATTTCATAATTCCCTATCTTCTCAAGGCTGTTTTTCTCAAGATAGAAATAGAACAGTTTAAGGAAATTGACTTTTACCCTGTCATTTTCATTCTCAAAACTCAAGTCTTTAAATGTAAGCTCTGCCATAAGGATATGGCATAAGATGCAATTTTAAAAAGATATCGCAATATCAAGGATTCCTGATTGTTATTATTTGTCCCGGATGTATGACGTAAGGGGGTTTAATTCCATGTGATTCTGCATAATTTAAGGCTTCCAGATAAGCCAGTCTGTTATCGGTTATTCCAGCCTGTCTTTTCATTATGTGCGTCAGGTTGTCCCCCACTTTTACCGGATAATATTGCGTCCTCCCGCTTGTGGCTGGACCTAAGTCTGCCTGGGTTGGAAGATGAAGGTCTCCTCTTGGCACACTTGGCCCTGTTCCCGGCTTGCAAACAATTATAGGAGCTTCTCCGGTATACCCCTTACCCGAAACTTCAGAGCCAGAATATACTGGAATTCCGGTGCAATCTATTTCTCTGATATAACCGGTAGCTGTTTCCTGACTTGTTTCTGCATCAAGAGCCTGACGGCCTGATCTGATCTGGTTAGTAATGGTCTGGTTGGATGTAATGAATATGCCTACGCCTGCAATTAGCGCTGCTAATCCGGCTGCTATAGCCAATCCAGCAGCTTTCCTTCTTTTTTCACCGGTAGGCGCGGCATAAGCAGGCTCTGCAGACTGCGTCCCGTAGCCGATTATTCCTTCCAAGTTTCCTAACGCAAACATTGATAAAATTGCCCTTGCATCATTCCCGCTCATGTTAAGTCTTGGATATAAGTTTAATGGAACAACATTTTCCGTCGGCAAAACTCTTTCTCCGGAAATTTTTGATGGTGCTTGCAGGTATTTTCGAGATGGTCTTGCGGGAGGTGCCTGATATCTTGCCCTAGAGATGGGGTCTGCTAGAATCTCTATTGCGGATTTTATCCTCTGATATGCTGCTACTATATTTTTATCCCGGCAATAAGCCACTAGCTCATCGGTTTCTCTTAAATCAAGCCTCCTCCAGGTTTTACCAGAAAAAACATCTCTTGCAATTTCCAAAAGCTCGCCTCGCAATCCTCTTTCTGGGTGATTGACTGCCTGGGTTTTGAGGAGAGCTATTTCTGGACCAGTAATCAGTAACTCCAAAGGAACTTTGTATTCCCCAGCTTTCCTAGCAATTTCTCCAATTTCCTTAAAAGCATTTAATGCTCTGCCTTCTTCTACCAATCCGCATATCTCCCCCCTCCTATAAGACTCAAAGCTATGTATTAAAGCTGCCCCTTCCAGCTTTTCCAAAAACCCGTTTTTCCTATTAATTTTATCAGAAACATCAATGCCATTAATCTGGGCAATCTGCTCCATGACAGATGCCGCTATTTGGATTCTGCGGGTAGCAGATGTTGTCATCATGTAGCCTATCCGTGCCAATTGCCTGCCGCTTTCTAATTCCACCACGTCTATGTCATCCAAGTGAATTGGCTGTCTGCTCACAGTACTTGCTAATGGTACAATCAAGAAATTCCGTACAAGAGTTTCAGGAATTTCAGGCAACCCATATCTGTCTAGCGCTGTTGCTGTTCCTATTCTTTCGGGTTGTTTTTGTGTCAGTCTGGATTGTTCTTGTCTTAGCGTTTGAAATCCTGTTTGGGCATAAAGCGAGATTTCATTCCATAATGCATCAATCTGCAAAGCAGGCAGCCTGCCTAATTCTCCTGCATATTGTGATCTGATTTTCTTTGCCAAAGGTGATTGGCGAGACGAAACATCAGATTGCAATAATTCATATGGTAAATCCGGCTCCCATCCCTCTGATTCCGCAATTCTTTCAACATATGCCCATGAAGAATCGCGGCCTGATTTTCCATTGCGGTCAAACCTGTCTAAACTCCTAGCCACAAATTCCAAAAAGCTCACGGCATTTGCATCTCCTTGCCTCGCCATATCACCAATAGGGGAATAGATAGAATGTCTCTTTCGCCCCCTATTGCTTTTTACCAATGAGTTATATATAAATTGAAGAGTATTCCTTTTACTTGCAAAGCCCTCATGCGAATCATCCAATAAAGATGCAACATCATCTATGGTTTGTGTAAACGAAGTGTTAATTTGCATATCCATTTTCCCCGTCAAGTGCTTAAAATTTGCCGTATTTAAATCTTTCTATTTTTTAACTACTTTATAGTGGCTTATTTATAGCCTGAAATTTAGAAAATCTCAAGCGGCAGAACAAACTATTTAAATACTCTTAATAATGCCAGTTAAAGAGGGGGTAAAATGCAGGAAGTGCTTATCACTTACGAGACTCTTTTTGAGCTGCTCAAAAGGGAAAGGGAAAGATCAGACTTGCAGAAATTGGAGCCTGGCTTCTTCAGCGACACAATCAGCTACATCAAGGACAAGAAAAAAATAATTGATGCCAAAAGCGATTCCGTGTTTGCTCCGGAGGAAAGGAAAAAGACCGAAAGGCAGCTGGAAAACATATACAAGATAATCAAGGAGCTCTACGAAAAAAGGGAAAAAAAGATAATACAGCTTGCTCTTGACAAAAGCAGGACCCAGTCAAATTTAATAGACGCAACCCCCCTCCTAAAGGAGGAAAAGGTATTTTTTGATGCTGCAACTGATTTGCTGGACAGTTACCGGCAGGCAATATTGTACACCGTGCTGAACGAGAAGCTGCCTTTCATGGCGCCTCTTGAAGAGAAAAAGCAGAAAACTGAGTTTAAATCAGCCCTTGAAATAGCAAAAAGCACAAGACTTGTGAGATTTTCATATCATGTTCCAAAATTTGTCGGTCCCGAGCTTGAAGAATACGGGCCTTTCGAAGAGGAAGACATAGCAAGCCTGCCGGCAGAGATAGCCGACGTTCTTATAAACAAGGGGAAGGCTGAAGAGATTAAGGAAGAGTAATTTTGTCGACGGGAAATTTTATTGAAAAAATTCCAAAACCTTTTTAAACCGCCTAAAAATCCTTTATCTCATGAAAATGCCCAAGCTGGTCAACAGGTACTGCCCTTACTGCAAGAAGCATACTGAGCATGCCATCACAACCAATAAGAAAAAGAATCCCGGCAGCCTGACTTACGGCTCCAAGGTAAGAGCCAGAAAAAGAGGCAGGGCAAGGGGCAAGGGCAATCTTGGCAGGTATTCAAAGCCGGCTATCAGCAAGTTCAAAATGACCGGCAAGAAATCAACAAAAAAGACTGACCTGAGGTATGAATGCAAAGTCTGCAAGAAGATGCACATGCAAAGGCAGGGCTTCAGGGCAAAAAAGATAGAGTTTAAGTAAATTTGCTGAGTTTAACCGCACTTATAAATTAAGTAATTTCCTTCTGATCTGTCATAAAAAGTGCTTAATAATTCGCAATCCGTATTCAGGAAATTTCTTGCTTCTGTCAGGGAAGAAATCCCTTTGTCTCTTGCAATGAACAGGATATTCTTTCCCTTAATTCCAGATAACACATTATTTATGTCAACAATCCTGGAACTAAAAACCTGGTCGTTGGTGTCGGCAAAATCAAGCGCTAATTTCTTGTCGGTCATTAGCGCAATCAGCGGCGCAATAGATGCGTCTCCAAAAAGCAGAGTATTTTTATTTGAATTTGTATTTACAAAGTCTGCCAAATCATTGCCTCTTTCAAAGCCCGTAAATGCCCTTTTTTGCAAAAAAGATATGTCTGCAGCAAGATTCCATAAAAATATTAGCGCTATGGCTGCAGCAGCGGCAACCTTCAGCTTATTGCCTATTCTCAGCTGCTTACATAGATTAGCCAGGGAATATCCGCCGATTATGGCTAAAAATGGAAATATTATGATAAAATAGAATCCGAATAATCTCTTCAAGAATAATAAAAATGCTAAATAAATTAAAGATGGCACTGCAAAAACGATTAATGGTTTCTTGCTTTTGGCAAAAACAAAGGCAAAAGCTGATAAAAACAAAATCCAGTTTAATTTAATTATACCAAGATACTCATTTAAGTTTTGGTTAATGCCTGCACTCTTGACTAAATGAAACTTGTACACCGGAGTAGTATAATCATTTCCAAAAAACAAGATAAAAGCTAGGTTGACCGCCAAAAAAATAATTAAAAATGACGACGACAACTGAACAAATTTTTTCCTATTTGATAAAAACACCGTAAACAAGATTACAAATATCGGGATTAATGCAAGCAATCTTGTCACTGCTGCCAATCCGAAGAATAATCCCGCCAGATAATTTTTATTTTTATTGAATAAAAAATAAAATCCAATTGTCATAAGCATTGTCGCAGTCATGATTCCAAAAGAAAAGGCAGAATTAAACATGATGCCATAGCTGAACATAAAAAGCAGGGATGAGGTTATAGCTTCAAGATTCCCGAATTTTTCTTTTGCTATTTTGAAGATAAAAAATGACGAAATTAAAGCAGAAACGAATGGAATCAGCTTCAAAGCTAGAATATTGAATCCAAATGCCTTGTAAACCGCAGCAAGCAGGTAAGCATGCAAAGGCGGATGCGCATAGAAGAAATCCCGGTAAGGGATTTTTCCCTCTGCTATCAGCTTTCCCATGTAAAAATATACATTTTCATCGCCTGGCTGCGCAGTTATTGCGCCTTTAAAAACTACAGAAATGAAGATTGCAGCAAATGCAAAAAACAGCGCATAAGCAATTTTATTCTTCTTAATCATATAATCTAAGTTCATGGGAGGGTATATAATCTTTATCATCAGCAAAAGGAAAGGTATATAAATGCTCCAAATTTACGAACAGCTTGGGGGATGATTAACAATGGTAAAAATAAGAGAGCCTGCAAGCAAGTTCATCAAAGTCAGGTGCCCGAAATGCAAGAATGAGCAGATAATGTTCGGAAAAACGGCGACAAAAGTAGACTGTTTAGTATGCGGCAAGGTTGTAGCGGAGCCCAGCGGCGGAAAAAGCAGGGTCAAGGCAAGGGTTCTGGAAGTTCTTGAGTAAAAATGCTTTTTAAGAAACAAGGCTTTCCTGAGGAGGGTGACTTAGTTCTTTGTACTGTTACAAGCGTCCAGTTCCATTCTGTATTTGTGGATATGGATGAGTACGGAAAAAACGGAATGATCCATATTTCTGAAGTTTCTCCCGGAAGAATAAGAAATATAAGGGACTTTGTAAAGGAAGGAAAAAAAATTGTCTGCAAGGTCCTCAGGATAAACCAGGAAAAGGGGTATATAGACCTTTCACTGAGGCGGGTTAATGAGTCAGAAAAAAGAAGAAAAATCGACGAAGTGAAAAGGGAGCAGAATGCGGAAAAAATAACAGAGCTGGCTGCAGGAAAGCTTGGCTTGAAAACAGAGGAATTATACAAAGAAATATCGGAAAAAGTAGTGAAGAATTATTCTTCATTGTATAGGTTCTTTGAGGATGTGTCAAAAGACGAAAATGCCATGGCCAGGCTCGGGATAGACAAAAAATATTCAAACGTTTTGGAAGACACGATAAAGCAAAGGATAAAGCCAAGCGAAGTGGAGATAAAAGGCAGGCTGAAGCTGGCGACATTCGAGCCTGACGGCGTGGAAATAATAAAAGGCTGCCTGAAAAGGGCAGAGGAATCGGCCAAAGGCAGGGTAAGCATAAATTATCTCGGCTCGGGAATGTTCAGGTTCATGGTAAAGGCTCCGGACTACAAGGAAGCCGAAAAGATTATGAAAAACGCGTCTGACGCCGCAGTAAGCTTTTTTGCAAAGCATAACGGGACAGCTGAATTCAGCAGGGAGTCAGAATGAGGCACATATTAAAATGCGCTAAATGCGGCAAATACACCATGAATGAAATATGCTCCTGCGGCAATAAAACATCGGCTGCAAAGCCATTGAAATTCAGCCTTGAAGACAGGTTTAGCAGCTACAGGAGAAAGGCCAAGCTGGAAAATTATGGTGAAAGAGGGCTGATATGAGGGAAGGGTACTGGAAAATAACGCAGATAGGAAAACTGCCCAAGCTGCATAACACAATACTGATAGAAGGCCTTCCAGGAATAGGAAATGTTGGCAAGGTTGCTGTTGACTTCCTCATAGATGAGCTCAAGGCAAAAAAAATCTATGAAATAACCTCATATACTTTTCCCCACTCTGTTTTTGTCAATGAAGACAATCTAGTAGAGCTGCCCGTAGTGGAAGTTTTCTACAAGCAGGTTAAAAAAAAGGATGTTCTGCTTTTGGGCGGAGATGTCCAGCCGATTGACGAGATAAGCTCTTATGAGTTTTCCGACAAGATACTGGATCTTGCGCAAAAATTTGATACAAAAGAGATAATAACGCTTGGCGGAATAGGTCTTTCAGACATACCAAAAAAGCCCAAGGTGTATTGCACTGCCAACTCCAAAAAAATCATAGACCGGTATAAAAGCGAGCTTGTAAGCAACAAGCTGTACGGAGTTGTCGGGCCTATTGTAGGCGTCTCCGGATTGCTTCTTGGATTGTCCTCAAAAAGGAACATAGAGGCAATATCATTTTTAGCTGAAACCTACGGACATCCCATGTACCTTGGAATAAAGGGCGCGAAAGAGATTTTAAGGGTGCTGAACAAAAAGCTGGAGCTTAATATAGATGTCAACAGGCTTGACAGGGAAATAAAAGATATAGAGAACGAGATAATGAAGAAGACCGAGCAGCTGAGCGAGGTTACAAAGCAGATTGCACTGAAGAAGTTTCAGAAAAGGTTTGGAAAGGATATCGATTATATTGGGTGATTTTTTAAGATGGTATAATTTTAATTCCTTCTTTGTCTTTAGTTAATGTTCCATGCTTCCCAACTGAAATATTGTACTCGTCTGCAATATCGCTAGGAATTCTTACAGCAATGCTGTTCCCCCATTTTGCGAAAGTTATATCTTTTGCGTGCCTTAATTTTCTGTATTTTCCCGCTAAAACCTTTAGTTGCTTCATTGTCATTATTTCTTCGCCGCATTCTGAGCATTTGTAGGCTTCAAACTCTATTCCATCCTGTTCCATAATGTCTTTTTTCTTTTCCATCTTTCCTTTTTGGCATGCTGGGCATGTCGGAAATTCATTGAATTTCCGAGCACTCAAAAATCTTATAGATTTTTTTTGTTTCATTTTAATTACCTCGTTCTATTGTTTTTATTATAACACAATAACCTAAATCTTCTCCAACACAAATTATCGAACCTTCCTTGCCTCTTTTTATGAATTTAAGTCCATGCTTTCCAAACCTCTTGACTTTGCCTGTTTGCAATACATCATGAACTTGGTCTGGAAATGCAATTTCTCTTTCCCTTGCTCTTTTTACTGCATGGACTTTAATTATTATTGGCTTTCCTTGGAAATAAACATCTGCCATTATGTAGATACATGGATATACAAGTATATAAATGTTTTGGTTTTATGTGCTAGAATTTGCGCCACATAAATTTAGAATTTTAAAAAACTCATTGCTTTGTTAGCATCATTATTATTGATAATAAAAAGTGTGTCTGTCCAGAATGAAATTATTTCTGTTATATTGACATTATGCTCTGTAAATAATGAAGTTAAGTAGGCAACAACGCCTGGGACGTACTCAATATCTTTTGACGATTTATAATTAATCAGTGCCTGATTTTCATGCCTTGTAATAACCTTTCTTCCTAATTTAGCCTGACATATTTTAGCATATTTATCCTGAGTGATTATGGAGTAATGCCCAGAACCCTCTAAAAGATAGAAAACACCGGAATCTTTCTTAATAAAGTTCTCTACCTCACGCAACTGGACAAAATCTAAGTCTTTTTCAAGAACAAATATTGTTATCTTATTCTTAATCTCTATCTCTGAATCAGCAAGCAAGTTCTTTATTTTCTTCTCATAATTAATCTCTTGCTTCAATTTTTCCTGAAATCTGCGTGCGGCGATTAAAATGGCTTCTTTTGATGTTTTCTTCTCTATATTTAATTCTTTAGAGATTAATCTGGCCAAGGAAGAATAATTAATTAATCTTTTTTTAAGGCAGCTTTTTATATCAGCATGCTCTTTTATGTATTCACTAGTTATTTCTGTTGTTGATTTATTCATAGAAGCCTAGTAAATGCCACTATATTTAAATTTTACTATTTTGTTCTAAATAAAACAAGTTTGTATAGTTTGTTCCATATAGGTCACTAAATATAATAATTCGTTCGGAATTCTACAAATTGGTGAGAAAATGGTAGAAATAAATTCCAATATATCATTAATGGATTATGTTAAAATAAAAATTGGGCCTGAAACAGGGCGCGGGCATACTGGACATTATAACACATTTTTAAGTGTGGCAGACAAAGTGACAACACCTGACCAAGCAGAAGATATAAGAGCTAGTATTGACGCGGTAGCCGATGCTGTCAGGATGGATGGAGGATATTCTCTAAGAGGTCAATCTGGGCAAAGGTATACTGTAGAGCGTCCTTCCCAATTGATTGGTGTAGTTTTGAAATTGCTCCCTTATTTAGGCCAAGGTTTAGATGTTGAAAGGGTGGTCGAGGAAATTAAAAGCGATTTAAGGCAAATTGAGAAATGAGTTGCCCTTTCAAAAGTATAGGTGATTCCTTTTGGAAACTTAATATTATTCAACATTCCTTAGCCGTAATATTATAGCTGCCAATCTTTAAGCATAACAATCCAATCTTTTCATTCAGTTTTTGTATTTCGGCATTCTTTTCCTGTATCAGCCTGAATTGCGCGACAGGCCCCTCTAATCTGGCCTGATGGTATTCTATCTGCGAGTTAAGGATTGTTATTTCTCCCTTTAGCGCTTCCTTGTCTTCTTCCAGTTTCTCTTTTTGGGCCAAAAGCTCGCTGTACTTATTTTCCAGCACTACTTTGTCTATCAGCGCCAGCTCTTTTGCCGTGTCTGACTTGTTCATCTTCTGCATCACGGCCTGAGCAGTAATATCCCCTATTTTTTCGCTGTATCCGTCTTTTTCCTTTAAGGTGTTCTTTAATGCAATTTGATAATACACGGTAAAGGCCAGAAAAAGCAATAGAAAGAACATATTCAAAACCAATAAGCTCTTATTGACATCCCTTTGTATTATTTTCCTGGGTATTATCTTCATTCCCAAGACTTATAAAAGTCCTAATATAAAAACTTGTCCATAGGGTATTGGTAAATCATCAGGTGGTAAATAAAGGGTGGTAAGAAGCGGGTGGTAGTAAGTTTTAAGAATAAGCAGATTTAACAGATTTCTATGGGAAAAGCACCAAGCCACAAGCACGTTAATATTCCCAAGCCTGAATGGGCAATTGAGCAAGATAAGTTTCATAAGAAGAACAAATACCCCTATTGCAGAGGCACTTTTCCAGATTGTCCCGAAGAAATCAAGCCCGATTTTGTGGCTGATATTTGTAAAGTATGTCCGATTTATAGGCAGAGATAATTATTTCTTAATGGCATAAATCTGTCTGTTTTTTAATTTGAATAATCCTTGTTTTATGCCCCTATAAAGAAGCCCTGCTAATTGCCCTCTTGTCCATCCTGTTCTAAACAAAATATCCTTTCTTCTTAATGCCCCATCTTTCAGAATTAGAGTAAGAGTATCTAAAGATGCCCTTGTTCTTTCTGTTGAAATTTCAACCTTATCCCCCTTGTATATTATATTCTTGTAATACTTGAAATGTTTTTCCTTTGCCATTCCCATAAAGTTAAGCAAGAACTATTAAAAGATTATGCTTTATTTTCCTATATCATTAACTTTAAATAGCCGATTCATTTGGGTTTTCCCTATGGACTATTTTGAAAAAGATTTGGAAATACCTTTCTTGAAAGTTTTAAGTGAGCATCCTGACGGATTGCCAATGAGTGATATTAAGGATATATTAATCCCAAGATTAAATCCGACAGGAACTTCTGCTGAACCAAGCCCAACACGAGCAGGTGAAATTAAATTACATCAAAGGATTGGTAATTTTACGGAAGAAAGACAAAGACGGATTTTTACTAATGGATGGGTTACTTACAACAGGACAACAGCAATCTATAAAATAACTCCAGATGGATTAAGGCATTTGGAGGAATATGAGCCACTATTGGAATCTTTAATGAATCAAGGGTTTAGCGGTGAACAGATAAATAGAGAAACGGATAGAGATTTTACAGGGCTGATAATTGAAGAAGGCACATTAAAAAAAGTAACAACCAATCAAAGACAAAGGTCGGATTTATTAAGACGATTAAAAATAGAACAAGTGCGACGTGAAAATAGTGGGAGATTGCCCTGTATAGGGTGTGGTTTTGATTTTGAAGAAAAGTATGGCGAATTAGGGCAAGATTTTATACATATACACCATACAGAACCTGTGCATGAAATGGACATTCATGGCACTCAAACACAAATAGATGAAGCATTGAGGAGAGTTGTGCCTCTATGTTCTAATTGTCATAGCATGGTGCATAGAAACAGAACCGAAGTATTGCCGATAGCAGAATTACAAAGGATTATACAGGAAAATTCAGAGTAATTTCTCTTGAACATCTTTTATGTTATGGATAATTAAATGTTTAACATCCCTTACATTTCTTCCCCTAACATTATACAAATATTTTTTATCAAAAGATTCTATTCTTATCCCTGTTTTATGTTCGTATAATCTCCTAATGAACTCTGTTTCTTTGATGATAAGAATAAACTTTGCTTCCATTTTATACAATACTTTTGCTAATCTTTCTTGGTCGTCTTTCGTAAAAGGATTCTCTTCATATTCGCTGAACTCCGTATCGTATGGGGGGTCTAAAAACACAAAATCATTTTCTGTTGGGTTGTGCTTGTTCAAAAACTCCTTAAAATCCATATTTTCTATTGTTGTCCTTTTAAGCAATACTCTAACCTTGCTTGAAAAAATATGCAAAACTTTTTTCCCGAAATCCTTTTGATTGTAGCCAATCCCACCATAAGGAATATTAAAATCCCCAGCCCTATTAAACCTAAACATTCCGCCATAGCAAAATTCCCTTACAAAATAATAGTTAGCAATCTGCCTTTCTTCTGATAGCTCAATTAGCCCTTTTTTGCTTTTGTTCATTATTTCCCTGAAATGTATATAAAATCCGCTTCTAAAGGCGGTTTCTATATTCTTCATTACTTCTTTCCTTGAAAACTTGCTATGCTTGTCTATAACATTCTTAATTCTATTAAGCTTATCAATAAGATTTTTTTCAACATGATGAAGCAAGTCCTCTCTATTAACAGCAAAATCTTTTGAGAACAATCCGTTAAAAGGCACAATATTTTTCTCAAAAAGTTTTTTTATTTCTTCAATAAATTCTTCTTCCAGAATTTTATCATATCGGTATCTATCAAAATTATCCAAAATAGAACTGCCAAATTTGCTCATGTATAAATTTATCCTATCCCAATAAATAACATATTTGTTTAATTCCTTTTGAAATTGCTGTCTTTTTCCATTCTGAATAAACTTATAAAAACTTATCAACTCTTTTGTTATGTCATTAATGTATGCTCTTTGTGGCTCTAAATCAAAAAACAAAGCCCCGCCCCCGAAAAATGGCTCAAAATATCTTTCATATTTTTCAGGAATCATTTTCTCAATATTCTTAATTTCGCCTGATTTTCCACCAGCCCATTTAATTAAAGGTATCATTTTTTCGCTCTTGATTTTGTATTTAATTCTGTTATAATTATCGGGGTATCTTGAGTTACTTCAGAAATAGCTTCTTTGAACAGAGGGCTTATCAAAACTTCAGTTTCAGCGTTCCATTCCTTAATTTTCATTATCTCTTTTGGTATGTTTACCCTACCATTTCCGTATTTGTCAATGAATATTTTTGGCATTTTCTTACCTCTTTTCTACCTATTTTAGGTTATAAATAGACTATAATTAGGTAATATTTAAACCTTTTGACTATTTATATACTGAAAACTATATATTGTGCATACCATCAAAACCCAAAGGTTTATATATCAAGAGGTATTATTATGATATAAGGTGATACAATGGTAAAAGTCCAAGTTGATTTATCAGATGAGGAAAACAGGATTGTTGAAGTGTATAAAGCACTCAAAAGTTTTGTAACGAAAGAAGAAACTATTAAAAAAATAATTCAAGAATTTAAAAATAAACTAAAATTATAAAAAGCAAGAAGTGAGAAAAATGGAAAAAGAAAAATATGAAACAAGAAAAGCAAGAAGTATGGATATGTTAAAGAGTGGCGTTGAGCCAATAAAGAATGGCTTTAATGAGTATTTTATACCGAGCCAATTTGACAAGAATATAAAATACAAAGTAGCCATAAAGAATGGTTGGTATAGTTGTGAATGTCCTGATAACAAAGATGGCAACCTTTGTAAGCACATTTTATTTTTGAAAACCTATTTTGCCCTTAAATTCAAGGTTCAGGAATACAAGCACAAAGTAAGCACTTCAATCCAATGTCCGCAATGCACTTCTTCAAATATTCAAAAATTTGGCACTCGCAAAACAATAATGGGATTAAAGCAAAGACTAAAATGTAACGATTGCGGAAAAAGATTTGTTAATTCGCCAGTAAGCAAGATAAAAGGAAATACTGAATGTATTATAACAGCGATTGACCTTTACATGAAAGGCGTAAGCTATCGGGGAATTGCCGACAGCATGAAACAATTATTTGGCTTGAAAGTAACCCACGTTACGATAATAAACTGGGTTAATGACTACATGGCAAAAATAAATAAGCACGTGGAAGGATTAAAGCCGAATGTTTCTGACTTATGGAATGCTGACGAGCAATTCATAAAAGTCAAAGGGAAAGAAGCGTATGTATGGAATGTTTTGGATAATGAAACAAGATTTTTACTTGCTTCAAACCAAAGCCCGACAAGAACTTATGAAGATGCAAGAACAACTTTTCAGATTGCGAAAGCAACTGCACAAAAGAAAGCCAAGACAATAGTTACAGATGGGGCTTTCAGTTATCAAAAAGCAGTAAGAAAAGAATTTGAAACTTATCAAAACCCAAATCCGCATTATAGGTATGTTTCGTTAAATCAGCATGACAGCAATAACAACGTTATAGAGAGATTCCACGAAAGTTTCAGGCAACGTGATAAAGTAATGAGGGGATTTAAAGGGAATGAAAAACAATACGCAGAAAACTTTAAGACATACTATAATTTCGTAAGAAAACACCAAGAACTAAAGACAACTCCTGCAAGGAGGGCAGGAATACAAGAAAGCGATTTGTGGAAGGAACTGCTTGAAAAGGCAGTAAAGCACCCTTCGGTTACCACCCGACACTTACCACCCACAGATTAACCAATACCTGTCCATAGAAATGTTTATATATGGCTTAATGACAAATCCCGTTTAGGGGTGTTGTTTTTTTGGACTTTAAAATAAGAAGCGTAAAGGCAAGAGAAGTTCTTGATTCCAGGGGTAATCCTACTATCGCTGCAAATCTAAGGACCAAAGATTGCTGCGTCACTTCTATTGTGCCCAGCGGCGCTTCAACCGGGATTCATGAGGCTCTTGAGCTTAGGGATAATGACAAGAAAAGATATAGCGGCAAAGGCGTGCTGAAAGCTGTCGCCAATGTCAACAGGATAATTTCTAAAAAAGTAATAGGAATGGACTGCAGGAAGCAAAGAGAGATTGATAATTTCCTTATCGAGCTTGACGGCACGGAAAACAAGTCAGATCTAGGCGCAAATGCAATTCTGGCTGTGTCTATGGCTGCCTGCAAGGCAGGAGCCTGCTGCTCCGATAAACCATTGTATGAGCATATACAAAAATTAGCCAATACTAAAAAGTTGCTGCTGCCTGTGCCTCAGTTGAATGTAATAAACGGAGGCAGGCATGCCGGAATAGACAATGATATTCAGGAGCACATGATAATGCCCGTAGGCTTTAAAAGATTCAGCGATGCATTAAGGGCAGGAGCGGAGGCATACCATGCCCTAAAAGATATTTTGAAAAAAGAGCATGGGGCTAAAGCAGCTCTGCTTGGAGACGAGGGAGGTTTTGCGCCTCCTATTAACCATGTTGAGCAGAGGCTGGAGTTATTAACCGAGGCAATTGAAAGGTCAGGCTACAATAAAAAAATAAAACTGGCTTTGGACTGCGCCGCATCTGAATTTTACGACGAGAAAGCCCAAAAATATGCCATAATAAATAAAAAATATGATTCCGTGCAGCTTCTTGATTTTTACAAAAGGCTGATTAAAAAGTTCCCAATAATTTCCATAGAAGACGGCTTTTCGCAGGATGACTGGCAGGGCTGGAGCTACTTTAACAGGCAGCTTGGCAGCAAAATACAGATTGTCGGTGATGATTTGCTTGTCACCAATATACGAAGGATAAAAAAGGCAGTTGAGCACAGCTCCTGCAACGCCTTGCTGCTGAAAGTTAATCAGATTGGAACTGTGACAGAATCAATCGATGCTGCAAATGTTTCATTGAAGAACAAATGGAATGTTGTTGTCAGCCACAGAAGCGGCGAGACAGAAGACGCATTCATTGCTGACTTGGCTGTTGGATTGGGAGCTTCTCAAAGCAAGTTTGGCGCTCCTGCAAGAAGCGAGAGAACTGCAAAGTACAACAGGCTATTGAGGATAGAAGAAAAATTGGGAAATAACACAAGGTTTGCAAGGTTATAGGATGATAAAACTTGTACTTCTAAGGCACGGGCAGAGCACCTGGAACAGGGAAAACCGGTTTACAGGATGGACTGATGTGCCGTTGACAAATCAGGGGATTAATGAAGCAAAAAAAGCCGGAAGAACCTTCAAAGAAAAAAAAATTGTTTTTGATGTTGCATTCACAAATATGCATAAACGTGCAATCAATACAACAAGTATAGTTCTAAACGAATTGAAATTAAAAATTCCAGTCTATAAAGCATGGCAGCTTAATGAAAGGCATTATGGGGCTTTGCAGGGCTTGAACAAGTCAGAGATGGCTGCAAAGTACGGCGAAGAGCAGGTCCATGTATGGAGAAGAAGCTATGATGTCAGGCCGCCGGCATTGACAAAAAATGACAGAAGATGGCCAGGCAATGATGCAATGTACAAAAGCATAGATAAAAAATTTTTGCCATTGGCTGAATCGCTAAAAGACACCATAAAGAGAGTAACCCCCTACTGGAAAAAAGAGATTAGTCCTTTGCTAAAAAAAGGCAGAAAAGTCCTTGTATCGGCAAGCGGCAACAGCCTCAGGGCCTTGGTAAAGATTATCGATAACGTTTCAGAAAAGGACATTGTATCATTCAACATTCCGACCGGGATTCCCTTGGTCTACGAGCTGGACAGCAAATTAAGGCCGATACGGCATTACTTTCTGGGCAATCCTAAAGAAATCAGGAAAGCGATTCAAGTGGTAGAGCAGCAAGGGAAGGCGAAGAAGTAATGTTTTAATTTTAAAGTAGTAATTATGAAAACATTTAAATATTACTCTTCGTTCCAATACAAATGGGGTGAATTTTAATGGCTGAAATAAAAACAACAGAAATAAGCTATTCAAGAGAACCAGGCGTATTCAAAAAAGATTTTTCATGGGATCAAAGTAATGCAATAATTGATAATGTAGTTGCATCTTTTGAGAGATTGTATGGTTCAGGTCTGAGGGTTGTAAGGTCTCCAAGTCTTTTTGATGGCAGGAGATGTGAGTATGCTACTATGGGTACTGGGTTTTTTAATGTAAATGTAACTTACCACCCTCCCGAAAGCAAGAAAAAGGCTAGAGTAGTTGCTACAATCACTCCACCTGAGGACTTAACAACTAAAGAAGAAGAATTAAGAACATTGGAAAATGCAATTGCCTCTGCACTTTCGCAATAAAATTTTTATCTTCCCCTATAAAACCTCGCCGCATCCTCGGGCATCACAGAATTTATTATAAAATCAGTCGACAGTTCAAATCCGCCCCATGTCGCAATTCTTGGCGCTATTTCAATGTGGAAATGTAGGTTTTCTTTTTGAGGAGAATAATGAAGGTAAAAGTTGTATGAAGCATTTAATTTCTTCAGCTTGAAAAGTATTTTCTTCATTGCAGCTGCAAAATCCTTCAATTCTTCATCATTTAGCTCCCCCAGTGTTTTTTTGTGCTGTTTCGGGAAAATCCATGCCTCATAGTTGAATCTGGAGGCAAAAGGCGCAAATGCCAATACATTTTTTGTCTCGAAGATTTTTCTTTTTGACTTAGATTCCAGTTTAATAATCTCACAGTAAGGGCATTTTTTGTGTTTTTTAGCCGCGCTTATTTCCTCGCTGATTAGCTTTGGAATTTGAGTCAAAGCCATGACTTGGGAGTGGCTGTGCAGTAATGAAGTGCCTGCATCCTTGCCGTGGTTTTTAAAAATCTCCGCATATTTTATCATTTTCTGCCTGCCAAGCGCGTTTATTCTTATTTTGTAGACTTCAAGCAGCCCTATGTAATCCTTAACTGGCAAATCCCACAGCTGTGACTTGTGGTGATTAGTCTCTACTATTATCTCATGTACACCATAATTAGGGGATTCAGAAAGAAATTTTTTTGATTTGGGATTTGAATGATTCTTCTGCTCAACAGCCGGGAATTTGTTCAGAAACCACCTCATCTTCCATGAGCCTTTGTATTCGACCCTGCCTATTTCAGGCGGCGTCAAATGCTCATTCCCCGGGCAGAAAAAGCATATTTTTGATTCTTCTTTTAAAGTTGCGGTTTTAAACTCTTTTGGCCTTTTGCCTCGGGAACTTGCATAGTAAATCCACCTGTCCAGAATATAATCTTTTCTTATTAAGCCCATAGAGATGAACTCTGAAAAGTATTATTTAAACTTTGTGAATTTTATGCTTTAATTTTTCTCATGAGCCAAATTATGAAAGATAATGCGTGTGTTGGCTTCTTGATTCCGCGAATGTGCCATACCAAATCAAGAAGATAATGCGACAAAAGCCCTATTGTGAACATAAGCGCCCAGGAAAAATAAAAAGACAGAATAATTGAAAGAAGCAGGAATTCCATGTTATGAAACACAAAAAGGGAGCCCGTTACATATTTCCAGTTGTCTTTCATTGTTCCTGTTGCGCAATATTCGTAGCATTCTATCATGTTGTATTTCTTAAACTTAAGAGTATACCACAAATAATGGTCAATGTCTATAAGAACGCCTCCTGCAATGATAAAAAATGCATTGATCCCGTATGCCGGGTAAAAAATAGCAGCTAAAATTGCAGATACGGCAACGTGGACCGGAGTTTCCATGATTATAACGCTTAGCAGCCTATTTATAAACTTTTTTAGAATGCAAAAGTTTTTAATTGTGTATTCTTACCTATAGGTTATGGGCAATCTATTCAATCTCAAAGGAAAAACGGCATGGATCACCGGCGGAAAAAGGATTGGGCAGAGGGTTGCAGAAGTCCTGGCGGAGCGCGGCGCAAATATCATCATAAGTTATAACAGGTCAAGGAAAGAAGCTGAACATACAATAAAAAAATTAAAAAGATATAATGTAAAGACATTGCTGATACAGGCTGATGTTTCTTCCAGGCAAAATGCTGTGAAGGCAGTTGATGAAATAAAAAAGAATTTTAACAAAATTGACATCCTGATCTTGATGGCTTCTGTTTTTGAAAAAACTAATTTAATGTCTATAACAGAGCATGATTTTAAAAAAAATCTTGATGTTCATGTCCAGGGCACTTTTTGGCCGATAATGGAATGCCTGGGCATTATGCCCAAGGGCAGCCGTATAATAACAATCTCGGACAGGACTTCAATAGGCATAACGTATAAGGAATACCTGCCGTATATAGTTTCTAAAGCCGCAGTTGCGCAGATGACAAAGACATTGGCAGTTGAGCTTGGCGAAAAGGGCATTTTTGTAAATTCTATAGCTCCGGGCCCTGTTCTTAAGCCGGAAGGCATGCCGGGCAAAGAATGGCAAAAGATAAGGGAGCTTTCAGCTGTAAATTACAAAATCACTGACAATGAAGCTGTTGAGGAATTTGCAAAGCTCGTGCTTTACCTGTCAGCTGCAAGATCAACAGGCGCAATTTATCCTTTGGACCTGGGGCACCTGTAAAATGGAGCTTAAATCAATAAAAAATAAAATTCCTGATGAACTGTACAAAATTCTGGAGCAGGAAATCACCAAGCTCAGGCCTGCCCAGGAAAAATCAATAAAAAAGGGGCTTCTTGAAGGCAAAAGTCTCTTAGTCTGCACTCCGACAGCTTCCGGAAAAACCCTGATAGCAGAATTGGCTGCTTTGAAGTCAATAATGGAAAAAAAAGGCAAAGCGATATACATTGTTCCGCTGAAAGCGCTGGCTTCTGAAAAATTCAGGGATTTCAAAAGAAGATACGGCAAAACAGCAAAGATTGCTTTGTCAATAGGGGAAATTGATTCTTCCGATCCTTATCTGGCAGAGTATGACTTAATCATTGCAACTGCCGAAAAGATGGACTCGTTGTTGAGGCATAATGCCCCCTGGCTTTCAGGCGTAAAAACTATCATAGTGGACGAGATTCATCTTTTAAACGACCATGAACGTGGCCCAACATTGGAGATACTTCTTACAATCCTTAAGCAATTGCTGAAAAACGCGCAGATAATAGGGCTGAGCGCAACAATAGGAAATGCGGAAGAGCTTGCTGAATGGCTTGATGCTGACCTGGTTGTTGATGACTGGAGGCCCGTGAAACTTCACAAGGGAATTTACCTTGACGGCAAGATTGAGTTTTATTGAAATTGCCGAATTGAAAAAGTTTATAAATTTAGTATTTCTTGGAGGCTTATTATGAATAATTTAAAAGCGCAAGTTCTCTATGGGGGCTTGGCCACATTAGTTGCAGCAAATGTAGCGCTTGCCGATGTAAAAATACAAGACCAAAATTCTGCCCCTTATCGGACATATTCTAGCATACAATCCAGAATCCAATTTGGTTATGGAATCAGGTTCATTGAGCGGGAAGGTTTATTCAGGGTAGTTAATGAGATACTGCGCCCTGTAGGGGAAAGTAACTGGGCCGAATTATTAAAACCGGAAGATCCTCGCCTGATGGGCAGCGCAGATTCCATAAGGGAGCAATACCGGGAATTGCAGCAGCAAGGAAGAATTCCTGACCTAGGATACTTGGACAGAATATTAAGTGATCTTGCAAAAAATATGATTAATGACCCATTATATTTGGCAGGCAATAATGATTTTAGCATTAGAATTTTGGAATCAGACAGGCAAAATAATATAATTCTTGGCATTAGTAGGGATATCTCAATTAAGGGAATTAGATATAATTTATTGCTAAATGCATTCGGAAGCTATGCAGGAGAAGCGATAAAAATAAACTATTTGTCGCTATGCCAGATTAGCAGCAAAGGTGGCCTGGAATTAAGGCAGATAGGAAATGATTTTGATAGAACATACTTCTTTGAGAGTTTAGCCGATAATCTTGTAAGGAGGCGCAAGGCGGAATTTTATGGAACAGGGCTTGATGAGCTTGGATTTAATAATTGGACTGAAATGCAAAAAGGGGCGTTAAATCAAAGGCTCGGTAAATCAAATCTCAGGCCAGCCCAAATCCATTCACAATAACCTCGGAATCAAACTTCTGCAAATCAGAATATTCCTGACCGACGCCCAGGTATAAGATGGGCTTTTTAGTCACATAAGAAACAGAAACAGCTGCACCGCCTTTCTCGTCAATATCAGCTTTCGCCAAGATTATCCCGTCAATCCCTACAGCCTCATTGAATGTTTTTGCCTGATCAACGCAATCGTTTCCTGTTATTGATTCGCCTACGAATATTTTCAGGTCGGGCTTCGCAACCCTTATTATTTTTTTCATCTCATCAATAAGATTTGTATTTGAGTGCATCCTTCCTGCAGTGTCTACCAAAACAGCATCGATGTTTTTTGCTTTTGCGTGCTTTATGGCATCAAATGCTACTGCAGCAGGGTCTGCGCCGTAAGTGTGTTTTATAATTTTTACGCCGATTTTATCCGCATGAATTTGCAGCTGCTCAATTGATGCAGCCCTGAAAGTGTCGGCAGCGGCCAGCACGCAGGAAATCTCATTTTCTTTCAGCATATTGGCAAGTTTTGCTATGCTTGTAGTCTTTCCGGAGCCGTTGATGCCGAAGAAAGCTATTACATACGGCTTTTCCGCCTTGTTTTTAATCTCTTCAATTAAATCAAAATCGCTTTTTTCAAATAATTCGCCGATGGACTTTTTTAATGCTCCCGAAATTGTCTCCTCGACTTTTGTCCTTCTTATGGGCTTTTCAACCAACTCTTCCTTCAGGTCATTTTTTATTTTTTCTATGACTTCAATGGCCACATTGTTTTCCATCAGGGCCAGCTCCATGTCCGAGAATAGCCTGTCAAACTGCTCTTCATTGATTTTTGTTGTGGTGATCTTTTCAGTCAAGGAGGCAAAAAATCCCTTCTTTTCAGGCTCTTTTTCCGCAGGCTTTTGGCTTGATTCTATTAGTTTTTTTGTATCCTCTTTTATCTCGGCTTTAGGCTCAGTTTTTGCATATTCTTTTACCTTCTCTTTTGCCTCAATTTTA